>JBEITS010000010.1:0-15685 GCA_040374805.1 Campylobacterota bacterium
CCATAAGAAGAATTTTTCATGAGAATGTCATTATCGCATGAAGTTGATCAAGGCGATGAAATCCCAAGCCTTCCCTCTGAGTGTGGATCGGTTCTGAGAATCAACGGCACCATTGTTGATGTGCAATGCGATCCATCGAACATTCCACCCATTTACACACTCCTCTTTATACTCGTAGCTTCAGACAAAACCTCTTCCTCAAAAAAAATCCATCTTGAAGTTGCCCAACACCTCAGCGACAGTATTATTCGCTGCATCGCACTTGAACCCCTAAACTCACTGTCGAGAGGCATTCCTGTATTCGATACACATGGAACCATTTTGGCCCCTGTAGGAAAAGAAGTTCTCGGTCGCGTGTTTAACGTTCTGGGAAAGCCGATCGATGGCGGCCCAGAACTTTCTTCTGCTGTTAGCTTTAAATCAGTACACAGGCCTCCACCAAGTCTCACGCGGCAACGCATCCACTCAGAACTGCTCGAAACAGGAATAAAAGTTATCGATCTTATTTGTCCCTACATAAAAGGATCCAAAATTGGTCTTTTTGGGGGCGCTGGGGTTGGCAAAACTGTCCTTGTACAAGAACTTATTCGAAACGTTGCAATTGAACACAGCGGACGATCTGTTTTTGTAGGGATTGGAGAACGAACCCGTGAGGGCAATGATCTGTGGCTTGAAATGACCGCAAATAAAGTTATCAACAACACAGCATTTGTTTTTGGCCAAATGGGTGATATGCCTGGAGCTCGGCTGCGCGTGGGACTTACAGGCCTCACTATGGCCGAATATTTCCGCGATGTAGAAAAAAAAGACACACTTTTGTTTATCGACAACATTTTTAGATACATCCAAGCCGGATCTGAAGTTTCTGCTCTTCTGGGGCGCATGCCATCGTCTGTTGGCTATCAACCAACGCTCGCAACAGAAATGGGTGCACTTCAAGAACGCATCACCAGCACACACGATGGATCTATTACCTCCATCCAGGCAGTGTATGTCCCTGCCGATGACTACACCGACCCTGCTCCAACAACTACCTTCCAGCACTTAGACGCCAGCACGGTACTTTCTAGAAAAATTGCTCAAGCTGGCAGATATCCCGCAATTGACCCACTCGAATCATTCTCTAATGGCTTGCGGCCCGAAACCGTTGGCAAACGTCACTACGATATAGCTCGCACCGTCCAAAGAACGCTGCAAAAATATAAAGAGCTTCAAGATATTATTGCTATCTTGGGGTTTGATGAGCTTTCCGAGTCAGACAAAATCACTGTAAGCCGAGCAAAAAAAATCGAAAACTTCTTAACACAACCACTTTTTGTGGGCGCCCAATACGTAAATATTCCCGGCAAATTTGTAAGAAAAGAAACAACTGTTGATGATTTTGAGAAAATTGTAACAGGACAGTGCGATTCAATGCCCGAACAAGCCTTTTACATGAAAGGCACCTTGGAGGAAGTAAAAGAAGATGTCGCAATCAACGCACACTAACAGCGAAACAGCAACAATCTCAATCGAAACATTTTCTCACTCAAGCAGCGGTAAAATTACTGCCGCTTGGGTAGAAATAGACTCTCCTTCAGGACATTTTGTAGTTGGGCCCGGTCATACAGAGACAATTTCACTTATTAGGCCAGGAAGCACCGTGGTCTACCAAGCACCCGATGGCAACCAAGGGTCGTTTGTTGCTCCTGGCGGCTTAGCCATCATTCAAAATAACATAATAAAACTTATCTTATATTCATCCCTCTAAATACCTGCACCAGAGGCCCCGAAATCGCCCTCTGAATAGCACAATCCGCAAAACGAGATAATTACCATCATTGCCATCGGCCCTAAAGAGAGATATAATTTTCTGCTGTCACTATATGATTTGGTATTAAGACACGTAGGATGGTCCTTGTGGTTACTACCAAACAAAGCGGTAAATCTCTCAGAACTGAGAGAGGAGAAATGCATGTTAGCCATGTTTGAGTCAGTTTTTGGTGCAATCTCGCAGAAACTCGCAGTGGTTTTTGCGGCAATAAGCGCTGTTGCAACAACCCCGGTAATTCTTGGTGTTGCAGCGTTAACATTATTATTCCTGTATGTCACAGGATACGGCCAACGCCTTCTCGTTGGATTTTATGGCAATTTCACAAACGCAGAATTACTTAAATTCGGTTTGCTTTCGATTGCATTCTTTTTAATCATTGGAAGCTACTGGACGCTGCGATCTATTAAAGATCCTTTCCTTGACTACCTTGTTGGTTACAAGCACTCATGGCTTGCTAAAATCCTCACCATGGTAGCAATGGTTCCATTACTCATGACCTACAACAAGCTTGTTGACTGCATGTCTCGCGAAAAACTCTTTTGGGTTGTAAGCACCTTTTATGCAACATTGTTTGTTATTTTTGGCATTGGCTACAACAACGTATCCTCATCTTTCTTCTCATTAGGTCATGGATATATTGGAAAAGCCTTAACAGTTCTTATTGTTCTTGGACTTGCATGGGTTGTTAAAACAATTGCTTCGATCGCTTGGAACATGGAAAGCCAAGGCGGAAAAATTGCACTTCTTGCAAGCATTGGTGGAGCATTAGCTTACGCCTTCTACTCCTATGGCTTCTCATCTATTGCCAACGGTATTCTCTCATCAGGAGATAATTTCCTTGCAATGGGACGCGATGTTACCGTTGATGGCGTTCAACTCTACGATCTTTCAAAACTTCTTGGCTGGACAGCATACATCGCCGTAGAAACAATGGGCGGTATTATTGTTGCCCTTTTCTGGTCATACACACACTCAACAACACGCACAGAACTTGGTAAACGTGGATACCCGCTTGTAAGCATTGCTGCTCAAGCAGGTAACTTTGCAGGACCTTCTTTGGTTCGCCAAGCGCCATTATTTGGCCTTCATGGCTTGTTTATCCTTTCTGCGCTCATACTTATGATCGTTCCTCTGATCATCAACCTTTACAAGAAACTTGTTCCAGATGACCTTCTCCAAACAGATGGCGTAGCTGGTGCTGCAAAGAAAAAAACAGGTCCTGGTGAAGCGTTCCGCTTGATGGGCAAACACCCGTACTTGCTTGGCCTTGCATTTGTAGCAACTGTCTATGAAATTGTTGGAACACTTATTGACTTCCAATTCAAGATGAAGGCCTCAGAAGCTTTCAGCAGAGAAGCTCTGGCTGCATACCTTGGTCAATATGGCCAATACACAGCAACAGTTGGCATCTTGTTCGCGATCCTTGGCGCAAGCTTTGTGGTACGAAAACTCGGTGTTCGCTGGTCGTTACTTCTTTACCCAACGTTACTTGCAGGCATCGTCCTTATGGTAAAGTTCTACCCTGTTCTGAACATCTTGTTCTGGTCCATGGTATGCGTGAAGATGTTAAGCTATGCCTTGAATAACCCCGTTAAAGAACTCATGTACATTCCAACAAGCAAAGATGTGAAATTTAAAGTTAAAGCTGTTATTGATGGCTTTGGCGGAAAATCTGCAAAAGCTATTGGATCTGCTCTTAACGGAGCCTGCAGCGCAAACCCTGCAATGTTGGTAGCATACGGATCTATCGCATCTCTTGGAATTATCGGTGTTTGGATTATGATCGCAATCGTTGTTGGTAAAACCTACGACGATCTCGTTGAATCTAAGAAAATTCTCGACTAAAACGTCGCTTAATTTTCACAAAAGTAAAAACCGGAGCCCCTCAAAACGCTCCGGTTTTTACTTTTCACCACATTCACTTTTTACTCTCACATAAAGACCTGATATACTTACAACTTCAGCAGTTTTTAATTCTGCACTTAAAAGCTCTTAAACAACGAGCAACACTCGCTGACTCGTCTAATAAAGACCCACAACCTACACCCAATGGCCACGTCCAAGGATTTTTGCATGCCGCCCCTACTGTTTTATTGCGCTGCGCTCTTTTTAGCGCTTCTTGCGCCATTTTTCTCACTCACGCTACGATCAAAAATACGCACACTCGGCCTTCATATCGAAAAATTTCTGTGGGGAAACCTTAGCCCAGAAGAGCTCGTAAAATTTCTTATTTTGGCTGCCCTTGGCACAACCATCATGATTTCTTCTTGGGGCCTAAAAACCTTTAAAGACGGTGTTTTTATTGATCTTGTAGGCAGAGATTCCATTGGAACAGCCAAGCAAATATCTGTGGGTATTATTATCCCGCTTGTGCTGCTCTATAATTTTCTTGTCACCCGCTACAAACTAGAAACCATTTTTACGCTTATCAGCGGTACATATTCTGCGCTTTTTATTGGAGTAGGCATATTATATTCCATGGTTGATGGCGCAACACACACAATTCCCGCCCTAGACATCGCTTCTCACTGGCTTGGCTGGATTACCTACATTGGGTCAGAATCTTTTAGCAGCCTCATCGTAGCGCACTATTTTGGGTATATCGCAAGCACAACCACCACAGAATCTGCCAAACGCGGCTACGGACTTATTATTGTTGCAACCCAAATTGGAAACTACCTTGGACCAACAGGCGTAAAGCACTCTATTCACCTCCTTGGATTTACAAAGCTTTTCCAAGCCATGGGGCTTTTAGCACTATGCGTTCCCCTGATTGTGAAAGCTTATACGCGCTATGTACCCGCGCGGCTCAGGACAAGTGACAATGCGCTAAAAGGCGCGCACAACCCTACAGCAACTCCCTCGGGTCTGCTTGACGGCATCCGCCTCTTGCTCAAACACAATTACCTTATTGGCCTTGCAAGTCTCACAACTATTTATGAAGTTGTTGCTTCAATGCTTGATCTACAATTCAAGGTATTGGCCAGCAATCAATACAGCGGCGTTGCATATGTTGAATATTACGCATCTTACGTTCAAACCATTGCTCTGCTTGGCATCGTTTTTGGCCTTATCGGAACAAGTTATTTCTTACGCGTTCTAGGGATCAGGACATGTTTAGTGCTTTATCCGCTGATGCTAGGTGGGATTTTAGCTTACGTTTGGAGCTGCCCAACTCTTCATATCTTCTTTGCGGCGATGGTCATCATGAAAACGTTAGGGTATACCCTAAGTAGACCCATCCAAGAAATTATGTTTATTCCAACCACCACAGCAGTTAAAACGCAGGTTAAAAGTGTTGTGGATAGCATTTGTAAGCGAGGGGCTAAAGCCATTGCAGGCCACCTGCTCAGCTGGTTCCCAACGAACCCTGTAGATCTGCTGACCTCTAGCACATACACATCGCTTGGTTTTATTGGCCTGGGGGTTGCTGTTGCAGCATCAATCGGCAAGCAGTACGAATCGCTCATCAAAGACAAAACAATTATTGGGTAGACATACTAAAAATACTGTTATATTAATCATTCAGAGGTTTTTGATATGAAAAACGCACTAGATCCCATGAAATTGATCCTCGCCATAGAAACATCCTGCGATGAAACAGCAGCTTCTGTTATGAATCATGAAACAGGACAAATCCTTTCCAGCGAACTTTTCTCGCAGATCAGTTTACATCGTGAATTTGGTGGCGTTGTTCCTGAAATTGCCTCTCGATCGCAACTAGAAAAAATAGACGGAATTGTCCAATTAGCACTTTCAAAAGCCAACGTAACAATCGATGAAATCGATGCTATTGCAGTAACTCATCAGCCCGGACTTTCTGGATCTCTTCTCGTTGGGTTCTCTTTTGCAAAAGGACTAGCTTGGGCAACAGGAAAGCTTTTTATTCCTATTGACCACTGCCATGGACACATTGCATCTGCATACCTCAACACAGATGGCTCATTTGATTCATCTATCAAATTCCCCCTCATCTGCTTGTCTGCTTCTGGCGGTCATTCATCGATGTATCTTGCAGAAAATCCCTGCTCTTACAAACTTATTGGCAATACGATCGACGATGCCGCAGGCGAAGCGTTTGATAAAGTTGCAAAAATAATGGGACTTGGGTACCCCGGCGGACCCATTATTGAAAAGCTTGGAGAAAAAGCCGGCTTTAAAGATTTCTTTGAATATCCCCGCACAAAAGACCTTAATTTAAGTCTTAACTTTACCTTTTCTGGACTAAAAACAGCCGTTTTCTACGATCTTATAAAACGTGAATATTTCGATGCAAAAGCGGGAAAAATGTCAGAAAATATCACGGATCGCGATAAAGAAATGGTTGCAAGCTCTCTCAGCGTTTGCATCGGAGACATTTTATGCGCCAAAGTCAAATTAGCTTTCAAACTTAATCCAACTGTCAAACAACTTACCTTTGTAGGCGGTGTGGCTTGCAATCAATATTTGGTAAGAAGACTTACTGAAGTTTGTGAAAAATACAATATTGCCTTTAAGCCCGTACCAAGAAAATATTCAACAGACAATGCAGCAATGATCGCATGTGTTGCATCGTGTCTTCTTAAAACAGAGCCATATGCTTCTCAATACTTATCCAAAGAGTGGCAAGAAACCATGCTCTCTAAAGATATCAAGCCATAGCTTTCGCTACATTCTAATATCAACCCACTGGTTCCGCGCAATACGCTTTGAAACCTCAACAACATCAGGCGCCTCAAAGCAGTGAGCTAGGTTTGCTCCATACATTTGTGATTTAATTGATTGACGCATCAAATTATCTTTTCTAATACCAGAAGCCGCTCGCGGAGCATCGTCATCCAACACACCCTCATCAGAAGATGAAACTTTTTTTGAACGTTTACGATCTATAATTTCGTCTTCTGTTTGCAAAATAATGCGTGGCAATTGAATAAATTGCGAATCAAGCTTAAACGGCCAGTATTCTATTTTTGCCACACGATTAGGATTCATAAGAATTACAATCGTTTTGTCCGGCGCATAGGTATAATTGCGAGAAACCATAGAACGAGGCTTAATAACAATATCAGGCTCTTCTGCCGATGCTGAATTTTGAGCAAAGCACGAAAAAAAGAGGTGTGGCGCACCTTCTTTTTGCTTAAATCCAGAGATATCATTTGTGCCCTCAAAAACAGGTTCAACGCTTTTTGAGATCAAAATATAATATTTATCGGGATGCCCCTTTGAAGAAAGAAGTGGACTTTCGTTTACGCTATCCTCAGCCTGCATAAACGGCAAAGGCTGGTCTGGAGCGCTATGAGCCTGCATACTCTTCATCATTTTTTGCTTAAAGGGTGTTGCCTCAAATGTCTCTTTGGGGGCCTCTACGGGAAATGTATAAAATCCACTCGGATCAGAAGCACATTTCTTACCTCTAAAAAGAACCTCAAATGCCCCTGTATACGATTGTCCTGGCACAACAATTGCACCCTTAAGAATGCGTTCACCTGATGCAATAACAACAGGAGCTGCACCTTCTGAGCCTTTTCGAGAATCTACACTTTTTTTTGCAACCACATAGATGCAGTTCATAAAAAGAAACGCCATACCCAGAAGTTTTAACGTACGTTCCATACCAATGCTCCCTCACACTCATTTGTTCAGCAGAACAATTATAGAACTTTCACACGTATTTTGATATTCTAACGTTCGGGTTGACCCTTTTCGCAGACCCCTAAGCTCACCCTAAGATACCAAGAGCACAATGAAGGTTATTAGCACCAATAAAGAAGCTTATTTTAACTACAACATCATTGAATCGTACCACGCAGGAATTGTTCTTACGGGTGACGAGGTCAAATCTATTCGTCGTGGCGACGGCGCCATCAAAGATGCTTTTGTAACAATCCACGATGGGCAAGCACAAGTAATTAATTGGAATATCACGCCCTACTCGCACGCCTACACAAAAACAACAGCCGAAAACTCTCATGCACGCAGGTCGCGCATTCTCCTGCTTTCTCGCCGCCAAATCGACCAAATAGCCGGAGCAATCTCCCGCAAAGGCCTCACAGCCGTGGCCCTTAAGCTCTATTTCAGCGATAAAAACTACGTAAAACTAGAAATTGGCGTAGCCAAACACAAAACACTCGTTGATAAGCGCGACAAAATTAAAGAGCGCGACATGGATCGCGAAATGAAACGAGAAATCAAAAATCGTATTTGTTGAGAACATGTTAGTTCTTGTCTTGAAATAGCTCGTCATACACAGAATCTGTAATATCTGAAATCGTTTGCTGAAGCTCAACATCACCACGAATACGCTCACACTCAGATTCAGAAAGTTCCTCCGCCATACCTGCCTCAACACCTTCTTTAATCATCGCACAAAATTCTTCACGCGATAACACCTGAGCGGCGGGAGATAAAGCTGCACGCTTTGCCAAAAGCGATTTTCGCAGCTTCTCTTTAACGCCCTTCTTATAAACTTCAAGCGTCAAAGTTTCAATATCGCCATCAGCAAAATTACCACCACTCCAAATTGCATAAAGACCCGCAACAAAACTTGCTAACACACAAATCAGCAATACGAATGCTACATCGATCTTCATAAAAACCTCTCTTTGGTTACATTTCATAAAAACGGTTGTTTTCCCAAGGTTTTTGCCAAGAAATCTCAAGAAACATAGATTAAACGTACCAAGGATTGCTTCAGTAAAAGCGCCATATCAAGGATACTTAATGAAAAAATTGTCACAATTATTAATTGTGAGCTTGGTTAGGTTCTGTTGAGTTTTTAAAAAATAAGATTAGGTGCATGATAGTGCGAATTAATGGGCCCTTTCGACAAAGCTCAAACGCACTATCATGCAAGAAAATCTTATCATAGAAGAGTCCTGGACCAAAATTTTTAATATTTTGCGTCGAAAAAAATACATCTACGTAAAAAATGAAGCTCGAACAAAACAGTTCTTAACGGCTGTTTGTTGGACAATGCGCAACGCTGCCCGCTGGCGCGCCTTGCCTGAATGCTTTGGCAAATGGAATAGCGTTTTCAAACGATTTAATGAATGGACCAAAAATAAAGTCTGGGACTTTCTCTTTGAAGAATGCGTTCAAGATCCTGATTTAGAGCACGTGATGATAGATTCGACCTTCATTAAAGCTCATGCTTCTTCTGCGGGCTATCGCTACAAAATGCCGGAAGCAATCGGTCGATCCAGAGGCGGTTTTATAACAAAAGTCCATGCCCTTGTTGATGCTCTTGGGCTGCCTTTAAGATTTATCATAACAGGCGGCAATGTAAGCGATATTTCTATAGCCCCAACGCTCTGTAGATCATTGTTCTCAACTCAAGTGCTCGCAGATAAGGGCTATGATTCAGACAAATTTAGAAATTTTTTAAAACAGAACGAATGTGTGCCTGTTATTCCAGGAAGATCGAATAGAAAAACACCTGTTATTTACGACAAAATACTCTACAAAGAAAGAAATGGCGTAGAGCGTTTTTTCGGAAAAATAAAGCATTTTCATCGCATATCTATGCGCCACGAAAAAACGGCTAGAAATTATCAAGCTCTTTTAAACATTGTTGGGGCTCTTGCGTGGCTACAATGAAAACTCAACAGAACCTACGTGAAGGGCCACCCAAATGAGGCGTTCGCCGGCTTCTTGTTCGGCCAGATATTCCTCGAACAAAGAAGCGGGCTTCATCCACTTGTGCTGCGCAAATGCAGCAACGATTTCCTGAATATCAGACTCTTCAAGCGCTTTAATGCAGGCCATTTCGAGCATATGATTTCTCCCCCTGCAACTTTTGCCTAAATAAATCCGATCAGCCGCACAGGCGCTTCTGTGGCGCCCTCCACCTTAAGAGGCGCTACGAGACAAAATGCTCCTACAGAAGGCATTTGATCGAGGTTAGCAACATTTTCTAAAATATATTTACCTGCGCCCAACATCAGCTCGTGCACCGGATAGCCGCTTTCAGGCATATCTGGCGATAATGTATCAATCCCAATACCCGCAATATTTTTGGTCAGCAAATATTCAGCTGCTTCGTTCGAATATGTTGGAAAACACAAATTGTTACGGTAGGCCTGCGCATCATCCCAGAATTTAGACCAGCCCGTATACAGAAATACTATAGAATCGGCTTCAATTGCTCCGTGAGCTTTCTCAAACTCTCTAATATCATCCACAGAAAGGCGATAAGAAGCGCCTGGACGATCTGAAATATCAATCACCACGCAAGGTTTACAAAGTTCCTGGACAGGAAGCTGATCAACTGTTTTTCCGCCCGCAAAGCAATGTGCTGGTGAATCAATGTGTGTTCCAACCCCACCCTTCATTACAAACGACTGCGTACAGAATTTTACAGGTGTTGTGCACTCTTCATACCTCAACTCAGTTGTCATCCAAAAAGCACATTCGTCGCTCCAGAAGGGCGTTTTCAAAGAAAGAACGTGCGTAAGATCGATAATTTTTAAGGGGAGTTTCATATCTTACTTTCTTTATAGATTGTTTCTTCCCAAAAGTCTGTCATCCAGACAGCAACATTTTCAACAGACAATCAATTTCGGGATATTTTTGCCCACCATTTTTGCACGAACATCATATCTTGCGCCATCAACACGCCCTGCAAATGGGGGTCTATAACCCCCTGCGTGATAACAGAAAACAAAACAGAAACATCCAAAGGAAAGCCATAGGCCGAAATAAACTGCCGTGCCTCGCCCAAAGAACACAAGCACCCATCCACATGCCTAAGAAGCATACTTACACCATCGGGGCAACACGTAGCTTGTGCAACGCAACAGCGGTCAAAGGTTAGGCGACTAACACTTTCTGCAAAGCCATCGTACTCACCTGCTTCAATAACCTTTTCATTGCGGATTAATGAGGGAACAGCATGTGAGCCCACAACATTAAGCAGGAAAAACGCCCCGGAGGAGAGAATTACCCCAAAAAGACGTGCAAGATAGCTTCGGCCCCGGCCATATTTTTCACCAAAAATTCTTTCAGAAAGCCGTGGACAAAAAGCTAGCAGCAGGGGCTTAACCACGAACCCCGCCCCCAAAAACAGAGTCCCGATGATCACGAAGCACAAACCGAAGTAAAACCGTGTGGTAAAATATGCGGCGCGGACGATAAGTTCGCCATCAATAAGCGTGAAGTTTTGGCCAAGCGGCACCCAATAGCGCGAACACACAAACGCCAGCAGAATAAACGATAGGAAGAGAATAAGAGGCCAGCGATCATTCAGCCACCCGGGAATATATTTTTTAATATCCATAGACACCTCCTTAAATCAAGAATTATCTATCGAGAAGATTCAAGAAAATGCCCCGAAAAAAACATCTCTAATGCCGTCTCGCTAGAGCCATTTTTAAGCTCACAATCAACCTCATACAATCTGTTATGAAGTTCAACACAATCAGATTTTGAGTACTTCTTCCATCCCTGCTTCCACGTAAAATTAGGTGAAAGCGCATGTTCTTGGCCAACCGGTGTTACCTTTACACCTGAAGATGCACGCTCAATAAAGAAATAGGCTAAAAAGAACTGGTTTGACCAGTAAGAAACCCAAAATTGCTCAGGATATTCAGCAGAAAGCGAACTCCATGCTTGGAAAAACTTCTTGGCATCTTTGGTCCAAAAAAACTCCGAAAGATCGCGCATTTGCACGTTAGAGGTCAGCAAATTCTTGCTGTAAGAAGCAAACGAATCGAGCCCCTTGCGCCCCACACACGCGCCATGTTCAATAAAAATGAGAGAATCATCCAACGATAAACCCGGCCGGAGATCATACAATGCTTCGGCTGAGCACGTTGAAGGCAGCTCAAAAAAGTACGCGCATGCCGAAAAAAGCTCAAAATCTAAGGCTTCTGGAATTTTGACGACCATCACACCCAAGCCTTCAAGTACACCGGGATTGGCATCAAACTCACGCTGCGTAACACAAAAAAAATAGGTAGATGCAGTGTTTTTGACGGAAATTGCCATAAGCTCGTTATATTTTGCTTGGCGCTGAGTTGGGGTTAGGAAAGTTGCTTCAGAATTTTGAGGAAAATCTTGAAGCCAGCATACGGCAGCATCAACATTTTCTTGTTCTGAATCTCCAAAAAGCCCCTGCTGCGCGCTGCTATCATATTTTGAAGACGCAGCTTCTTGCTCAAGATCGCTGTACCGAAATTTGCCTAATTCAAAAGACGCCACACGCCGCATAAAATCTGCAACGAGAGCTTGAGGCTCTTTGCTGACAAAACAAACGATGCGAGATCTTGGCGCCGAATTAAAACTAAATCGACCCTCAGCAACATCAAGAAGGAATTGAACAAGATCGGTCATGGAAGACCCTTATGATTTGGTCGCCAACCGATTTGCCAAAGAAAACATAGGAGGTTTTTTATTATCTACAGGCTTTGCAGGAGCTTTAGCCTGTTTAGGCATAACGCCAAACGTTGTAGGAAGATCGTTTACTGAAGGCTCAGCTGCCACAAAAATCGGATCTTTAGATTTTTTAGCATTCTTAAGAGTCTCGTCTAGAGCCGCAAACACATCTTTAATACCTTGACGACCTGCCGCATGAAAGTGTTCAAAAACATCCCCAGGAACTGGTTTTTTTTCAGATGTGCCTTGAATTTCGATAATGCCGCCTGACCGCGTCATTACAAAGTTGAAATCGGCATCGGCTGTGTTGTCTTCATCTTGGTCAAGATCAACCAAAACAACATCATTTTTGATGCCCACAGAAATCCCTGCAATCATCTCTGGAACAGTAAATTCAGTGGTATAGCCTTCTGCATGCCATTTTTTACATGCCACTTGAAGAGCTAAAGAAACGGCGCTAATTGCTGCCGTACGCGTGCCACCATCGGCTTGCAAAACATCGCAATCGATATGAATGGTTGATTCACCAATCTTGGAAACATCAAAAACCGTGCGAAAAACACGTCCAATTAAACGAGAAATCTCTTGAGAGCGCGCATTGCGCTGAGATTGCGTAGATTCACGCGAGCTGCGCTTACGAGTTGAAATAGGCAACATTTCGTACTCGGCTGTTAACCAACCAATACCTTTGCCGCGCAAAAACTGGGGAACGCCCGCAACAAGCGAAACACCCACATACACAACAGTGTCGCCACATCGATACAAAACCGATGAAGCAGCATAGCCGAAGGGATCGAAAACCACGTTAATGGGCCGGATTTCTCCAGCACTTCGACCCCCTCGTCGTGTAATGTTTTTACTTACGCTCATTCAAGCTCTGGAGCTGAAAGACGAATCTTGCCTGTTACAGGATCGTTTGCAAGAACACGAACCGTAAGCTTGTCGTTAGGTTTATACTTACGAGCAACATCAGGTTGTTTTGCACGAGCGATCGATGAAATATGAACAAGTCCATCACATCCAGGAACGATTTCAACAAAGATACCAAAATCGACTATCTTTCTGACCGTACCTTCAAATGTTGCACCGATTTCAAAATCACCAACAATAGCTTTGATCCACTGAACAGTACGTTCTGCTTGTTCAGCTGAACGGCCATACACCTTTACAAGACCACTATCTTCGATATCAATTTCACACTCAGTTGAAGCCATGATTTCTTTAATCACCTTGCCACCAGTTCCAATAACGGCACCGATCTTTGAAGGATTAATATTCAAGGTTACAAACTGAGGAGCCTTTGATGAAAGCTGCTTACGAGAAGAAGGAAGAACCTTAGCCATTTCATCAAGAATGTGATTGCGTGCCTTTTCAGCGCGAGCAAACGCATCTTTCATAACGTCTCTTGTAAGACCAAGCTTGTGTTTAACGTCCATCTGAACGCCGCAAATACCTTTGCGCGTACCGGTAATCTTAAGATCCATAAGACCAAATGCGTCTTCATCACCTAAAATATCGGTAAGCACTTTGAATTTGCCTGGGCCACCCGAGACAAGACCCATTGCAACACCGGCAACAGCATCTTCAACAGGAACACCCGCATCCATCAACGCCAAACTTGTTACGCAAACTGCAGCCATTGAGCTAGATCCGTTTGAGCCAAGAATATCAACAAGCGATCTAATGGTGTAAGGGAACGCCGTAGCGTTAGGCAAAATATGCTTAAATGAGATTTCAGCAAGGTGTCCGTGACCAATTTCACGTCGACTGACAGATCGCATCATTCTCACTTCACCAACCGAGTATGGAGGGAAGTTATAGTGCAACATAAATGCTTGCTCTTGCGCGCCATAAGCCAAAGATTCAACCTTCTGAGCATCTTGCCCCGTTCCAAGCGTCAAAGTTCCAAGGGCCTGAGTATCGCCACGTTGGAACAATGCCGAACCGTGCGTTGCTGGCAACAAGCCAACCTCACAGGTAATCGGACGAACTTGGTCAAGAACTCGACCGTCAAAACGAACTTCTTTGTCATGAACAATAGTAGGAAGCATTTCTTTGATTTCTGCATCAATTAAATACTTCAAGATTGAAGCCTTAACTGTTCCAGCGGCAATTTGGTCTGCAAACGTAGCAAAAACAGAAGCCTTGCACTCTTTAAGAGCAGATTTAAATTCTGTTTTACCCGTAAGACCAACAAGCGCACTCACCTTATCCGCAGGAATAGCTGCTTGAACAAGACCATTCCAGTGATTCCAATCAAACGAATCACCTTCATTTTTTTGCTTGCCAACTTCTCGGACAATTTCCTCTTGCCATGCAATTTGTTCGCAAATCATGTCATGAGCCTGGAAAAGCACATCCACCATCTCGTCGTTAGACAAGTTGTGTGAATAACCTTCAACCATGCAAATACCACCCTTTGTGCCACCAATTACCAATGAGCAATCGGCTTCACGAGCAAGAACTGAATCGCAATTGAACTTCCATGCACCATTTACACGATACGCATAAACGGCACCAACAGGTTCTTGGAAAGGAATATCAGAGATGTTTAACGCGAGAGATGCACCCAAGACAGCAAGAACCCCTGATGGGAACTTGGAGTCTGAAGAGAAAAGCTGCGAAGAGATCTGTACTTCTTTAAAATAAAACTGCGGAAACAATGGACGAACACAACGGTCAATCACACGGGAGAGCAGAACTTCAGACTCGCTGAGCTGACCTTCACGTTTTTTAAAACCACCGGGAAAGCGACCAACAGATGCTGGTCTTTCTCTGTGCTCAACAGTGAGAGGGAAAAAACCCATGAACTCGCGTTCTTCTTCACTTGCACAAACTGCAGACAAAACAATGCAATCGCCTGCCTTGATCCAAACAGAACCATTTGCCTGTTGAGCAACTTTGCCAATTTCTACTTCAATTCCCGCAGAAGCAAGGACGAATTTTCTTGATTTATTCACTAATAACCCCAATTTGCGCCAGAAATGTTACTTAAACCTCTAGCTGCGTCGCTAATTTGTCATACAACGCCTTGTCTGTACGACGAAGATAGGTTAAAAATCGTTTTCTACGACCAACCATTTTGATAAGACCATGTCGAGAGTGAAAATCTTTTGGAAAAGACTTCAAATGAAGGCTAATTTGACGAATACGTTGGTTTAACAAACCGATTTGAACCGCTGTTGAACCCGTATCTGTCGCATTAGAGCCAAACTGCTCAACAATGGACTGTGTCATGTCTTTACTTAACATTCTCTAAACCTTACTACCGCTCAATATTACTAACAACATCTTAAATGGTAGGCGCGAGCGGACTCGAACCGCTGACCCCCACTACGTCAAAGTGGTGCTCTACCAGCTGGGTTTGCTATACGTCCATCCGGTTTGGCTAAGGAGTGGATTTGTTGCATTTCTGAAGGGGATAGCGTGAAATTAAATATATCTAGGTTCTGCGCAATACGCTTGGGATTAGACGATCTTGGAATTGGAATAATTTGTCCTTGTTGAGTGAGCCAACGTAAA
>JBEITS010000133.1:0-2092 GCA_040374805.1 Campylobacterota bacterium
GTCTCTTCACTGCTATGGGAGGACGGGGTGTAACTGCATTTTTTGACTCTTCCTAAAGATATCGGTTCAAAAAGGTTCTTGGTTCAAGAGGGTGTAGAATTTTAAGCGAAAGTAACCTAGGGCAAGGGCCTATTGCCCACATTGAGCAATTCCTTTCATAATAATATCGTCAGAGCGTTGGAGCAAGTTGAAGATCTAATCCATACATTTTTCTTACAGAGCTGCCAAAATAATCAAGAATTCTTCTTTTTAGAGCTGTTAGCCCTGAAACCACTATGTGGGTAGTTTTGTCGATGTGCATTTTTACTAATTCAATTCCATCTAATAGTTGAAAAATCCAGCGAAGAGTTGGTTTGGGGGTTTCTTTTCGTATCTGATTGGGAAGGGTCTCTTGAAGCTCTTTAAGTGCTTTATGAAGCCGCCTTTGCGCAATTGCATAAACCAATAACGCCAGTGTCATAACCATTAATAGCCCCATGACTCTTTCTGGTTTTTTTACAAAAAAAGAAGAAGTAAACATCAATGGATCTTTAAGGAACCGAAAACCTTTTTCTACTGTATTATTCTGATTTTTATAGGCTGTAATAATATCTGCATCACATACCTCATTTTCTGGAATTGTTGTCCCCAAAACAAAACAGCTAGATTGCTTTATCGCTTGTTGTTTTGCTGCTTGCCGCTCTTGTACGACTCCTGTAATTTGATAAATCACTTTATAGGGGCTCTCCTGCTTTGGTCGGCCTTTTGATTCATATTTTTTTTTCTCTTCAATTGTTCCTTCTGAAACATCGAAAAACTTGCTTTTGCTAAAACAGCGCTTAAGCGCCCGTTTAGCATCATGAGGACACGAAAATTCTTCTGTACATAATTTCTTCAGCGTCTTCTCAATTTTTTCTCGTTCTTTTTTACACATCGCTGATACGGTTTTTTCGGCTTTGTTTTGCCTTTCTTCCGAGTAGACAACAATCCAGCGCTGCTGAAGATCATTGTGCTTTAAATTAAAACTTCGAAAGCGATGTTTCTCATCTAAAAGAGCCCACTCTTCAAGTGGTTTTTGCAGTGCCGACTCGATCGTGGTATTTTCAAGCTTGATTGTTCCTGGTATTCTTGTAATAAACGGGATCAAACCTAACCCTTCTTCAATCGTTTTTGCATCATATAGTTTAGAGTCTGCAATGAGATAGCGAGGGCCTTCTGCGGCTTTAAAGCTGCTGGCCAGTGCTTTTGCTCTTTCGCGGAAAATTTTTGTGTCTGAGGCATTTCCATTCCATGCTTTGCTAATCACTGGAATGCCTCCGTCATGAGAACACATTATCTCTAAAACGGCTTGTTTTAAGTCCGGCCGATGGTCTTTTGAATATCCATGGGTAATTTCGATGGTATGCTCGTCAGAGTCAACGTCATATTCTCCTGTTAAGGCAAAAGCTGTTGTATCTAGGCTATTGAATTTCGTATCAACAGCTTCTTGTTTGCATATTTGCGCACTAGCTTCTGCAAATAATAAGTCACAACCATATGTATGACAATCATCCAAGACTCTTCCCAATTTGAAACGATTGAAACTTTCTGCTTTCACACCCGGACGAAATAAATTTTCCAATGCCTTGTTCTCAAAAAACTGAGGAGTTAATGTTAGGGGGCGATCAGAAAAACCTAATCCATTAATAATCATACCAGCCACAGCCTCGCCACAACTTATTGTTTCTCGAGCATCACTTGGAATACGATTATCGATAAACTCTACGAGCTTCAAGTCTTTAATTACCCCTGCAATAACACCCAAATGGTCCAATCGTTCTACTTGTGCATGTGTGCTCATAAGCTATCCTCGATATTGCAAAAAATTGATAGAGGATAAGGATAAATCAAAATTTCATTTCTGCAAACTGCTCAATCTAGGTTGAGAGGCTCCTGCACCGTTTTGCGAGAGGCCAAAGGGCCTACTCACCATGAAACATTTAACACCCTCAAGAACCAAGGCTACCAGTTTGAACACAATTTTGGGCATGGTTATAAAAATTTAAGTCATGTCTTTGGGCTACTAATGTTTCTGGCATTTCTGATAGACCAGGTGCAGCAAAGATGCTGTGGA
>JBEITS010000059.1:0-6444 GCA_040374805.1 Campylobacterota bacterium
AAATATTTTTTTATTTTTTGGCCTTTTAAGGGCATGGATATTTAAAAAATATTGGAGATCTCTAACTTTTTTGATTATATGCACCCAGTCGGAGTATATTTAGCGTCTGTTGCCAATTTATTTTAAATCTTTTAGCATGGATTTGCGGCGACTTAAACGCTTTAAAAGAAAGTGGGAGTATGAAAATCTCCGACCAGCACCCTGCGGGGTTTGGCGTTAAAGAACAAGAACTTGTTCATTCTTTGCTTGCTCTTCCACACAAAATCATCCGACATCATAATATTCCAGGACTTGCAAACCTTGTGTTGCATGAATTGGCATCTGATAACCTTTTTCATATGAAGAAGGCGGTGTATTTGGCAGACAATCCAGATTTTGATCACCTTATTGGTGTTGCAGGATTTTCGAATGATGAACGTCATTTGTATGAGGGTGACCTGTGGGGAGATGTCTGCAAAATGGCTGAATCTATGAGCGGTTCGAGTTACAACAAGAGCGTGCAAAGTTATTTGCGTTCAAGTTTACGTGCTAAAAACATAGATTTTCACAATAAAGCTGAAATCGAACAGCTCGGAAATGATATGGGGCTTGTTCAGCCGCAATTTTTGGCCTGGGACATGAAACATGGAAATCACGGCCTTCTCTTGTTTGAGCACGACAACCCGACTTCGTTTGATGTGTTAAAACATAAAATGTTAGCGAACGCAGTTGCCCTTTTAAGTTTGTGTCCAATTTTTTAAATGTCCGAGTGTAAAAACTCGGGTTTTTTATATTTTGGGTGTCAATTTAAGGGTGCTGTGGTGAGGAGTTGTAAGCGAGGTTGAAAGTTTTGTTGATCGAGTGAGCTCGCCATATGCTGGTGAAATAACGGTTGAATTGAGTACAAAATGCTTCATGGAATGCTCAAGTACAAGGATTTGATCTTTATTTTGTAGCTCAAAAGTGTTGCTTGCTGTTTGATGTGCTATAACTTCAGCCGCAAAAATTAAACTGCTTTCTAGGTTAGTTTGATTTCCACTAAGCCTTTCTACAACATCCGTGATTGTGCATACATTTTGTTCTCCGTTGAGCTTTACAGATCGTGTAAAGCTCAGCGTGGACGTTTTGTATTGTGCGGTAATCGTAGGAGCGTTTTGTGAACCTGCAATAAGAGGTTCACTGCTTATAATTATTTCACTTTTAAGGTCAAAAAGATCCGCTAAGTCTTGAGTATTTGAGGTTTGGGGGTGAACGTTTGAATGAGCTGCCCACGATCGCAGCATGTTTCGTGTTGTTGTGTTGGCGGTGTAGCAACCGGTGCCCGAATCTACGATAAAAGGAATTCCTTTGTAGGAAGCAGTGATGCTTAAAAGATCTTGGTGAAAATGGCCCCGCGGAGATGTTTCGTTAAAAGATTTTGTTCGAAGCGAAATATGCCAATCTTTGTTCATAATAAAAATGCATCCAAAATCTGGGTATTCACCTACAGATGGATTGATTTCAGTTTTTTCTGCGGCAAATGCGTCCGGCAATTGCTCGATTTGTAGCGGAGCAACTAGATAGCCGCTATCGTTATCCCCAAGCTGAACACGTTGTGCAGATGTGTCTCTACAGTCGGCTAAAAACTGAACGCCTTTATAGAGTTTCTTTGTGAGGTTGTATGGTAGCTCGTGGTCAGTAATTTTTCCAAGACGTTCTATGTGGCGTAAGGCTTGAATGATAAACCCATGGTACGAAGTTGAGCCTTCATAACTTGTTCCATCATTAGAAATTTGGTGGTTGAATCCTGTGCAAATTTTTTCCCACAATACAGTGAGTTTTCCGAATGGGTAAAAATGAAAATGCTTAAAAAAAGTAGCTAAATACCAGGCGCCGGTAAGATTTAAAAGGTAGTGATTGTTAGGTTTATCAAAGTCTTCCCAGTGCGAATGTATGAACTCGGAATGACGTACTAACATATTAATGTATAAATTCCAAAAAAACGGGTCATTTTCAGCTGCTTTTTCTGAGTAAAAGAACTCAAAAAGCCAAATTAAATTTGAGGCTCGAATGCCAACTTCCATGGCGTTCATCCAATTAACGCCACGCATAAAAGGGTTGTGTGTAATCCAGGAATTAATTTCTGATTTGAAGAATTCAAGTATTTTACGATTGTTGTTACGGTCAGCCGCATACGCTTGCCCCAGGGGAATGAGGTGTTGCAGGCGTGATCTTTCCCAAGGATATTTTATGTCATATCCAAAAACGTGAGGAACGGGAGAGGAAGATTCTGTTGGTCTGATGTTGAGAGAAAATGTCTGATTATGCTGAGGGTTTTCATTTTCTGGGAGACGTAGGTCGTCATGCCAGCGAGGGTTTTGTGTGTTGACGATTGTTGTGTGTCCAAAAATATTTAGCTCTCCGCGAAGGAGTGCTTCAATTTCTTTGTGCGAGATAATTTGGGGCATTGACCATGCTTCATCGAGCTTGAAAAGGGTAGGTTTTTTGATGGGGTTACTGCAAAAATCATAGATTTTTGGAGATGTGGTGAGTAATTTGAAGTGTTCGATGTAGTTTTTTTTGAGCAACGTGCAACGGCGCCAAGCTTTTTGAGCGAATGTTTTTGGATCTTGGGCCGCAAGTTGTAGGTATTTTAAAATATCTAGGTTCATGCTGTGTGCCTCAAAACGTCTAAAGCGTCTATTTTTTGTACGTGACGTACGCTGACAACGATAATTACAAATCCAAGTGCTACGGTAATGAGGGGGACAGAAATAAAGATGAGTGGATTGGTGGCGGCGGGTAAATAATGAATGTAGTACCCTTCTGGCAGCGGTACGCATTTGTAGGTTTCAAGAATAAAGCTGATTATCCAGCCGGCGGCGGCCCCCAAAAATGAACTTAATCCAATCATCCCAATTCCCATCCATATAAAAATGTTTCTAATGATGCAGTTTGGCATGCCAATCGCTTGGAATAGAGCAATATCGCGTTGTTTGCGGTTAACCAGCGTGAAAAGCGTAGAAATTACATTCATAAGTGATACAAGTGTGAGCAGAATAATAATTCCGATAATCGCGCACTTTTCTAATTTCATGGCCGAAAGTAAGGCGGGATATAATTCTTTCCACGAGGCAACGGTAACATGAGAAAGTTCTTTTTTTATGTGAGCAACTACCGTGTCCTGAAAATTACTGCCAAACGGGTTATTGCTCTTGAGCAGCAGGGTAAATTTTTCTAACCATGTTGTTGGTTTATTGAGGGGCTGGCGTGCAATTGCAAGCAGCAGCGAGTCTGCGCCTTTGGTTATTTTGAAAATTTCATTAAAAAAATGAAGAGAGCAAAAGCCAGAAGCGCCATCAAATTCTTCGAGCCCAATGTTGAAAAAACCTGAAATTTTTACAGCGTATTCAGTGAGTTTGATGCGCTTGGATGTTGTTGAAGTATCTGGCACAAAAAAGGTGATGGTGTCTCCTACGTTAATTGCCATGCGTTGTGCGAGTGAGTGTCCGATAAGCGCATTGTTTTTGTCAAGTAGCTCATCTAGCAATGGGTTGGAGGTGTTTTTAGGTGCGACTATTTTTTCTGAAAGATTGGTGACGGCGTTTTCGGTTTTGGGGCTTATTCCGCGCAAGGTGATAACACTTTGTTGATCTCCTTTGGTAATGATAACTGAATGTGCGCTTTGAGGGGTTGTGCCAAGCAGTGCATCTGGATGTTTGTTTTTAAGAAATGTTGAAAGAGAAACCGGATCTATTTTTTGTCCATAGGAATAGATGAGGGCGGTTGCATTAATCCCTTGAAGGCGCTCGAAGACTTTTTCTTCAAACGCTTGGGTGATGCTCAGGGCAAGAGAGAGTGCAAGGCTTCCAATAAAAAGCACGGTTACAGAAAGCGTGAGGATACTTGCTGTTGCTTTTGTTTGAGCAGCTTGGGCAAGATATCTGTGTGCAAGAAAAAAACTTAACATATGACTAGCCGTTCTGCATGCGCTTAATTTTGGCCATAGGTTATCTTTTTGACATAAGAAATGGTACCTTTTCCGCAGTCTTGTAACAAATCCTTGTTCTGGAACATTAGTAGAAAGTTGAGAGAAATATGCTGTTTTTTAAAATTTTACGATACGCACTTCTTGTGGGCGTGTTATTCAATGGTGTGCATCTTTGCGCAAACGATATGGATGATACTGAAATCATCCTGGAAAAATCTACTCCGAAAAAAGCAACGGGGCTTTTGCATCGGCTTCCTAAAGATACAACGCAACTGTATTTCAACCAAGGACCACTTGTGGGGATTAACCAAGCGGTTATAAAGAGCCTTCCGTTTGTGCCGTATGTTCAGCAATTAAAGATTTACTCACATTTCTCTACGCGTGCTTTGGCAGATGTTGTTCGGTACGATGCGCAGCTTGCAAAAGGGCTTGCAGATCTTAAGATGCAGACACGCGGTTTTTCTGATGCAGCACGTGATTCTTTTGTAATGCGAGAACTCGAAGATTTAGCTCAATCCCATATTTTCTATGTTTTGGGGGATTTTAGAGATTCACAACACCCTCACTTGGACGATCCTTATGCTGCTTGGCATGTGTTTTTGCAGTTTGAAGATGGTTCGCGTTTGGTTCCAAACAAAGTTGAAGAGATAGATTTTGATGCAGAAACGCGTAAGGTTTTTGGTTCTGACTGGTATAAAATTTCTGCGTTAAAAACGCCCTACCGTCTTACGTTTTCGCGTTCTGAAGGCCAAGAAAATATGAGCTGTCGGTTGATTTTTTCGGCGCCAGACATAGAAGAGGCCTTGGCATGGCCACCGCTTGAAGTAGCTGACGTTGAATAATCATCCGAGCTCAGAATAAGGTTGGAGAGATCCTCGGGGCAAAAAACTAAAAATATGGCCAGGTAGGATGCGTATCATTGTATAGTCGGTGCATCCTGAGCAGTGCTGAAACAAGCGGGATGTGCCATGCGCTATAGATTTCAACGTAAGCCTATTATTTTGCTGTGTTTGTTACTTGTTGGTCTTGTTCCGGCTCCTATGGCCGCAGGGCTTATGTCGAGCGTGAATGGGCTTACTGCAAAAGTTAAGCCTGTTGCTCAATTTTTTTCTACGTTTGCTTCTTCGTTATCTAATGCGCTGTTAAATACGCTCTACAGCGATCGTTCCTTTATGGTCTACAATCCTCCAGCCGCCGCAGACCCTGCAGCGGCGAGCACATCGTATGGGATTGGATTCGATTTTGGATTTAGAGGAGCTGGGGATATTCAATCTCCGTTTGGCTTTAAGATTGATCAACTCGGTCGATATGTTTATACGCCTATGACGGCAATGTTATATCCCGGCTTTGTGCCAGATTTTACTGATCTAACAGGACAAAAGAAGAAGCCGCTATCGCTTGGTGATGGGATTGCTCCTGAATTAATTAAGGGTTTGCTGTCTATTTTTGTTGGGGGACAAGAAAACGCAGAAAAAGCATGGGCTCCTATTGGTTATTTTACGATTATTCAGCCCGAAACCATTTTCTTTCTTAAACTTTTAACGTTACTTAACTCGGCACGAAAAAATAGCATTCCTTCTTCTTCTACTCCAGGTTCGGGCAGGCGACCTAATTTTTCAGATATTCCGTTTGAGCTTATGTGCTTGTTGTTTAGGGTTGTAATTTCACCCGATATTCCAGCAACGGTTGCCGCAAATGATGGCTATGGGCCGGATAAGGCGTTCCGTTGGACTAAAGTTGTAACGCTTTCAAGGCCGTCTAAGTTGGTTGCTAAGATGCCTAAATTTTTTGTAGAGCTTTTACAAAACTTTAAACCTTCTATCGATTCACGCGAAATTCAAGAATATAAAGATAGGTTTGGCTCTCCGCTCAGTGATATGCAGCAGCTGTATGCACAAGCTCGCGCGCAGCGTCCGTATGAAAATCGGGTAGATTTTATTAAAAAAAATATTATAGAGAAGGTTGATGTTGCATCACTTAACCCGACAGATCAGGATTTGTTTTTCTATATGATTAGGCAAATTATTTCAGAGCGGTTTAAGGGGCTTAAGACCTACATTACATCAACATCTCGTGCGGTTAATGTTACAACAGACGATAGTGGAATAAAGGATGCTTCTGTTGCCTCTGGAGTGGCCTCTACTCAGGCGGGTTCCAATCTAATTATTTCGATTGATGTTGCCCGCATGACAGATTACATGGCGGCGCGTATCCCTAAAATTAAAGATTTTATTGCGCACCTTACAACAAACGCTAAGAAGTTTGCCTTAAGTGATTCGTTGGTTCGTTATATTGGCTTAATTGGCGATTCGATTGAGGCAGAGTTTACGGCTTTACAGCAGTCAGCCGCAGATCTTGCGGCAGCGCGTAAAGCAGTTGCTGATGCACAAGCTGCCCAGGGGGGCGATGTGCCAGATCTTGACCCTTCAAAACAGCTTGAACAAAGAATTGCTCAAACTATCTGCGATAAGTTGGATGCAATTGCAGCTCAGGAG
>JBEITS010000041.1:0-8461 GCA_040374805.1 Campylobacterota bacterium
AAATATATATGTAAGTTACTTACAATAAGCGGCTCACTTTTTGGAAAAATCACCCCATTCAACAAATAGGGCTGAGGAGAGGTTGTTTTTAGGGGGTTGCGGAAAGAGGTTTAATCCAAGACTTCACATTTGTGGTCGTTTGAGTAAAATGGGGGGGTGATGAAATTTGCAGCTTTCTGGTGCAAGTCTAAATCAACCGTGAAGTGGGCCGCAGTGTTGCGGCTTTTATATTTTTGTTCGATGAGGTTTTTTGGCGTGAATCTTGCTGATGTTATTGAAAGTCTTGTAGAAGAGCGCAATCTTGACCGTGATCAAGTTGTGGCTATTGTCTGCAGTGCCGTTAAAATCGCCCACGAAAAAAAATATCCCGGACAAGAGTTCGTGGTTGTCTTTAACAAAAAAACCTCCTCTATCGATGTTGGTTCTCGTAAGACTGTTGTTGCCAACGTAACAGACAAAGATCATGAAGTGGGTCTGCGTAAAGCTGTTACGATTGATCCTCGATGCTCCAACGGCGATGTTATTGTTGTTCCTTTTGAGGAGCCTGTTGGTCGTATCGAAATTCTTGCAGCACGTCAGCTTATTGCTTCTCAAATTAAAGAACTTGAAGAAGAAGCGATTTACGACGAATACATTGAGCGTGAAGGTAAGATTCTTACCGGTGTTGTTCACAAAAAAGAGCGCTCTGGTTTTGCTGTTACCATTGGCGACCAGACAGGTTTCTTGCCTAATTCCGGTTGCATTCCAGAAGAGCAACTTCGCATTGGATACTCGATTAAGGTTGTTCTGAAGGAAGTTCTTGCCATTGCTCGTGGCGGATATCAACTCATTCTCGACAGAGCTTCGGCTGACTTTGTGAAGTGTTTGCTTGAGTTAGAAATTCCTGAAATTTTTGAGGGAATTGTTGAGGTGAAAAAAATTGTTCGAACCGCAGGCTATAAAACCAAGGTTGCTTTGGTGAGTCACAACAAAGACATCGATCCTGTGGGAACATGTGTTGGTGTTGGCGGGGTCCGAATTAAGCCTATTCTTAAGGGGCTTGGTTTGGAAAAAGTTGATCTCATTCCATGGACAGATGATGTTGCAGAGATGGTTCGCGCAAGTTTGAAGCCGGCTGTAATTGATGATGTTGAGATTTCTCCTGATGGTTCTCGTGCAATTGTTTCGTTGGGCGATGACCAACGAGCGTTTGCTATCGGAAAAAGTGGTCAAAATATTGCGCTAGCATCTGCCTTGAGTGATATTCAGATCTCTTTGGAGCCAGCTGATGGTCAACCTCATGTTGAAGATCCTTTCAGGGACGCGTAAGCGTTGCTTGTCTAAGTACTGCGTAGCGTGGTAAAGGATGCAAGCATGAAAAAAACGAGCATGCGTGTTCACGAGCTTTCCAAAATGCTTGGTATTTCTACAGAAGATGCATTGAGCAAGCTTGTTGAAGCACAATTTGATGTTAAAAATCATATGTCGGTTGTCCCAGAAGGGGGCGCCGAATTTCTTCAGAAAAAAATAAAAGGCGGGTCCGCTAAAAATATGTCGAGTTCAAAAGCTCCTGTAGCAAAAGCAGATCAACGTAAATCCGCAGCAGTGGATGCGTCAAAAAAACTTTCAGAAACATCTCCTGTCACAAAACAATCCAAAGAATCTACGCTTGTAGAATCAGTAGAATCTCAAGAAGATTCTGCTACGATTGGCTCTCGGCGTGGTGTTTCTTCTCGTCCCTCTATTCGTTATGGTGCTCATTCAACCTTCACCGGTGAAGAGTATATCGAAGAATCTGATCCTTCGACCCTGCCTGGTGCGCGGCCGTTTCGTCGCCGCCGCTCGAGCTCGCGTCGAAGAGGTCCATCTCGAAGCGTTCAGCAAGAAGTAGCTCCAGACGTTAAAAGCATTACCGTTTCTGGTGGTGTGATGCTTGGTCAGCTTGCAACTATGATGGGCAAACCTTCTGGAACATTAATTTTAGAGTTACTCAAAAAGGGTGTTGCGCTCACCATGAACGATATTGTTCCTGTTGAACGCATCCAAGAACTTGGTACAGCTCTTGAAATTGGAGTTACAGTTATTGCTCCTGTTATCACCGATGGAGAAAGCGCGCAGCGTTCTCTTCAGATTCGCGGCCAAGGTTCAAACCTTGTTCGTAGGTGGCCAGTTGTGGTTGTTATGGGCCACGTTGACCATGGTAAAACAACCTTGCTTGATTACCTTCGCAAAACAAGTGTTGCTGCTAAAGAGAAGGGTGGAATTACCCAGCATCTTGGTGCGTACGAAGTTGAAAGTGCGCATGGTAAAATTGTCTTCATTGATACCCCGGGACATGCGGCATTCACGGCATTGCGTGACCGCGGTGTTTCTGTAACGGATCTTGTGGTGCTTATTGTTGCTGTGGATGATGGCGTGAAACCTCAAACACTTGAAGCATTGCAGCAAGCTCAAAAAGCAAAACTTCCTATTCTTGTTGCAATCAACAAGGTTGATAAACCTCACACAGCTGAAGATCTTGACCGTGTAAAGCGTCAGCTTGCAGAGAACGGCGTTCTTTCTGAAGATTGGGGTGGCGATACGGTTATGGTTGGAATTTCAGCCAAGACAGGTCAAGGCGTCGATGAATTGCTCGAAATGATTGTTCTTCAATCTCAGTTGATGGATATTTTTGCGGACGTTACTGTTCCTGCTAAATTATTCGTTCTCGAATCTCGCGTAGATCGTGGCTTTGGTTCTGTTGCAACAGTTATTCCGTTGTGTGGAACGTTAAAAGTGGGCGACTGTGTTGCTTCAGATTTTGTGACAGGCAAAGTTCGTTTGCTTGTAAAACCAACCGGTCAGCGCGTTGCAGAAGTGGGACCTTCGATCCCCGTGCAAGTGATTGGCTGTAATACCTTGCCAGAACCTGGTGATGTATTAACGGTTGTTTCTCCAGACGAATATGCTCGCGCTAAAAACTCTCTTGTTCGCAGAGGTGCTCTTTCTCTTTCATCTACAACAAACACAGAAAGTTTGGATGAAGAGGGTGATGGCAAATCGCTTAAGATTATCGTTAAGACCGATGCTCAGGGTTCTGCAGACGCAATTATGAAACTTATTTCTCAGTTGAGCGATAAAGATCCTGAAGTGCGCAAACGTCTTCGTGTGGTTTATTGCTCGGTGGGTGATGTTACAGAAAGTGATATTCAACGTTCTCTTGATACAGAGTCTATGATTATTGCGTTTAACGTTCGTATTGACCGCAACGCAATTGAAGAAAGTCATGATAAGAAAGTTACCATCAAGCCCTTTGATGTTATCTATCACTTAACTGAGTATCTTGAAGCAGAAATTCTGCGTACCAAGAAAGCTGTTAAAGTTACAAAACGTACGGGACAACTTGAAGTGCGCAAAATCTTTGTTCTTAAAGAGCGTGGGATTATTGCCGGTTGTTACGTTACCGAAGGTACAATTCATCGCAATGGACGTGTTTCTGGAATGCGCGGCAAACAAAAAACCGGCTCTGATGAGATTACAAGTCTTCAGCGCGATAAAAAATCTGTTAAAGAAGTTTCTGCGGGATATGAATGCGCCTTTATGTGCAAAACCTTCCAAGATTGGCAGGTTGGAGACATTGTGGAGTGCTTTGTAGAAGAGCTTGTTTAAAATTTTTAAAATGAGATTTTTTTAGGCTGTTTTCGCCTGTAAAATTCTAAATTTTTGAATATGTATGATACGCAAGATGTGCCTAGTTTTAGGATGCATCTTGCGTATCTTCATTAGTTTTAAAAAAGTATTTCTTTGACAAACCTGTCGTGAGGTTGCCTATACTCGAACTGGGGTAGTAGTAGCGCAGATAGCTCTGCGCGCTTATGTTACTAAGATGCCGGGAGGGGCCTATGGCAACAAAAAAAACGACGAGCACTGCTCGCAAATCAACCGCACCTAAACGTGTGGTAAAAAAAGTAGCTCCTAAAAAAGCTGCTGTTAAAAAGGTAGTGGCTAAAAAAGTTGCTCCTAAAAAAAAGGTTGTAGCTAAAAAAGCCGCTCCTAAAAAAGTAGTTGCAAAGAAGGCTGCTCCTAAAAAAGTTGTAGCTAAAAAAGCTGCTCCTAAAAAAGCCGCAGTCAAAAAAGCTGCTCCTAAAAAGAAGGTAGTAGCTAAAAAAGCTGCTCCTAAAAAAACAGTTGCAAATAAAGCTGCTCCTAAAAAGACCACAGCAAAACGTGCAGCTCCTAAAAAGGCTGCTGTTAAAAAAGCTGTAAAACGTGCTGCTCCTAAAAAAGCTGCTGTTAAAAAAGCTGCTCCAAAAAGAACAGCTCGCGCTAAAAAGGTTGTAGCCGTTCAACACGCTGCTCCTTTGATGCCAGAAACACCAGCAAAAGTATAGGTGCCTTGGTTCTGGTATAATGCCAGATTTGAGATCTAGAAAAAGCTTAAAAGGCCTTAGTGATTTAACCCACTAAGGCCTTTTTGCTGACTATTTTGTAATGAAACAAAGAGTTATCGTTTTGTGCCTGGGGCAAAGGTTACGCGTTTTGGGGCTGCCTTGGCATCACGGATTTGATGTACTGTAGGCAATGGCCCGTGTACGGCTTCTTTTACTTTGCGTACGAGTAATTGAGTGCGTGTTTCGCGTGGATCTTTTCTTGTAAAGGTATCCCGTATTCCTTGTTTTGTTTCGCTCACATCTGTTCTTGTGCGGGCAACAGCTGCGTCAACACGCGTTCCAAGTGTTTTCTTTGTGCTTGGGGTTGTGGGGGCTGGTTCGGGTGGAGTAACGCCATTGAAATATGTTCTTACAAGTTCATCTTGGTCCGCTTCTGGGACGTGGGCAAAGCGAGAGCGCTGCGCTGTTGTTTCTGTTTGATCGTCGGATCTAGATGTTGTGGGAGGAGTTGTTTGGGGTTGAGTTTCTTCTCCATTGGTTAATAAGGGAACGGCACTGCTGCCAGAGGAGGCCGCATGCCCCGCTTGGGTAGGTGCATCTGTTAACAAGGGGGCGAAGGGCAGTTGTTTGTTAAGTTTCTTGCGGGCAGCTTCTCCTGTAAAGAGCTTGCCGGTGTGCTGTTCAACAACCCGAGGATCAAGTTCGGTTGTAAACACCGCTGCACCTTGAAGCCGTTGTTCTTCTATTCCCAGTGCATCAAGCCGGTCTTGAGCCAGCTGAGCTCGA
This sequence comes from Campylobacterota bacterium, assembly GCA_040374805.1. Lineage (GTDB taxonomy): Bacteria > Babelota > Babeliae > Babelales > VHBT01. The sequence goes on from JBEITS010000041.1 coordinate 5,136, forward strand.
GTGTACGTTGTTGGCCGAGCACTGCCCCCAACACTTGTGCGCACAACTTCATCTGGATCGCCTTGAAGAGTGCTTTTTTGGCGGATGCTATCTGCAATGTTTGTAAGTTCATATTGTCTGCGCTGTTCTAATACGTTGCGTAATTTTGAAATTTGGAGCAAATCGTTTTCTGCAAGAGCTATCTCTTCTGCGCTTCCGCCATTGGCTTTCAGATCGTCAAGGCGTTGCCTGTGTTGGGCGTAGGTTGTTCCTGCCGACTGGAAATATGTATGGAGCGACGAGAGAGACGCAAGAGGAGGCTGATCTGGTCCGTCGGGCTGTTTTGTTGGCATTAAAAGCTTAGCAAAGTCTTGTTCAGTGCTTGCGGGGTTATCTAGAGCGGCTGCAATATCGCGCGTAACTTCTGTTTGAATGGCAGTTGTGAGCATACCAGCTCGCTGCGATTGGGCTAATCGGTTGCCTTGCTCTTCTCTTGCCTCGGGAGCCATAAGGGCAAGAGGAGCCTGTGGTTGTTGGCCCAATTCTTTGCGTGTATGTTCAGCAATTGCGGCGCGCACAGCCTCGCCATGAGCAGCTTCCATATCTTTGTGGTGTTGTTCTGCGGCGGCGCGCATTTCTTCGTTCCGTGCTTTTTGAGCAATCAGTTGTTCTCTTAGTTGCGAGCGCTCAGCAATGATCTCAGCAACAGATTTTTTCTTATCCTGTATTGAGCTTTCTTGAGCGGCCTCAAGAGCCTTTAGTCGTTCCTTTTGAGCCTTAAATTTTGCTTTTAGTTTTTCTTGGCCGCCTTGTAAAACGGCATCGGTGAGTCCTTGGTGTACAGAATCGTATTCTTGGCTTATTCCCATGTAAGAAGGGCCATATGAAGCAGGGGCTTGGGGTTGGGCTGGCTGCATAACAGGAACAAGGGCCATTGAAGTTGAGCTTTGAGCGTAGCCTTGTTGTCCGCGTTGTTGGATCTTCGCAAGTTTTTGAAATTCTTTAAGTTGGCGTTCATATTCCTTTTTTTCTTGAGCTTGTGCAAGTTGTATTGCGCGTGCGCCTATTGCATCTCCGCGTGCAAGAGCAGCTTCCATTTGAGCATTGCGAAGCGCGGGGGTGAAGCCTTGTTGATGTTGGAACATAAGATCATCACCGAATCCAGACATCATAGGTTGCTGAAAGCCAGACATCATCGGTTGTTGCGCAAATGAATCTGCAAATTGTCCAAATTGCGCGCCCAGTGGCATAACTCTTCCCATACGCATGGGCATGCCAGGAGAAAAATCATCAAATTGTTGTTGTGGCAACATTCCTGCAGGACCAAAAGGTCCAACTGCGCCAGGATATTGCCCAAATTGTTGTTGGGTATGAAATGATTGTCCGGCGAAAACTGGAGCTACAGGAGGGCGGTCGAGCGATGGGTCGTACCCCATTGGGCGGTAGGGATTGGCAGACAAGCTATCATCGCGCTGTGCTGTGTAGGCAAAACCGTCTGCTACAGCATCTCTTACGCTGTAGGGGTTCATTCCTGTTCCCATGCCGCCAAAACCACCCATGGCGGGTCCTGCTTCACCGGGGCTTGGGTGGTACACCCCAAAATCATCAAAATAGCCTGCAAAAAGTTCGCGAGAGATAAATGTGCAACACAAGAGCATGCAAAAAAGCATCCAGGTTGCAGCGTTGGAAAAATTAAAGTTTTTGTGTGGCACCTGCTTGCCCTGACAATCTGTGCAACCAAGCAACGTCAAGCTATCCTAGGCTTTCCTTCGTTCTTTTTTCAATTATTTAGAATCCACCAGAGCTGCCTGCTTGGCATACCGTGAGCCTAGTAAGATAGAGCGCGGGGCTTGTTGCAGGCATTTAGCGCTGTGCAGGTTGGCGCCGTGCATAGCCTACAGTTTTACCAAAGGTCGAGCCCGGAGAATGTGGAGAAGTTTTGAGAGGCGTTTGTGGTGATGCTTCTGGTGCACTATGAGGCGGTTCTTTGGGGGCAGCTGCCTGGCGAGAGGCAGCTTTCCTGCTTTTTAGCAGCTCTTGATACTCTTTTTTGAGCGCAGCACGGTCTTGCTTTGTTCCAAATGCCTTAGCGTGTTCGTGCTTGAGGGCAAAGAGTTTATCTTCTAAGGCTTGGGCATTGGTTGTTGAGGTTGCGCCAACGGTTGTGTGGAGTGTTCCTGCTTGCTCGTGCCCAGAAATATTTTCACTCAGTTTTTCAAGCTTGGCCGCTATCTCAGTTTCTCGTGAACTTTTTCCGTAAGATTCAAGCCCCCTCAAAAGTTCTTCGCGTGTTTTTGGCGCAACGCGAGTGCGAAGCGCAGCGCCCCGTGACCCTATTTCATTTCTGCGCAGCTTTACCGCAGGAGCTGCTACTGTGCGGCTGCTTGGATCTTCAGAATCTTCAGAGTCAAAAGAGCCAACAGACCTCGTAGATGAGCTTCTGGTGGGTGAGGGGGGAACGAATGGCAAAGAAATGAGTGAATCTGCTGACCCACCAGATGATTTTGCAGCAGGTGAGCTTACAACAGCATGAAAAGTTGAGTCTCCGCTCTCAACGCGCGCTGGCTGAGCAGCAGGGCGGCCAGAACCTTCAGTGGTCGCTGTGGATTGTTGGTCTCTACGGTTTGCAGCTGCTGTTCTTCTGTCAAATTGTTCTGCCTGAGTTTCTGAAGTCGCAAGATCTCCTTCGTGGGTTGTAGCGGGAGTGCGACCTTTCATTGTTTCGAGTGTTGCCCTTATCACAGTCCTAAATTTTGTACGAGTTGGACGACCTGGTATTTTAAGTATTTCCGTACCTTTCTGGGCTGTTCCTGCCATGCCTCTAGCCTCGGCTGCTTGCAAAACAGTGGAGCTGCCTATTGCCTCTTTCGCTGTCCGTAAAGATGGAGCAGCTGCATGAGGTCCTGCATGCGCGGCTGGTGCTTCTGAACTAGCTGATGGAGGGATAGATGAGGGAGGTGCAGCAGTTGCTGCTTTCTGGGGGAGCTTGCCTGCGCGTGTTAAAAGAGCGCGGAAGTCTGTGTCTTGTATGCCCTCTAGCTTCATTTCGGTTACGTCTCTATTTTCGTAATAAGTTCTATGATCCTTCCAATGCTGGGCCTGTTCATCAGAGATATTTTTGTCACCAGTCCATCTTCCACCTAGGGACGTAACATACGCTTGAAGTCCTTCAACATCTTGAACTTTGGGGGCCCAGAGTGCCTGCGGTGCTAAAAAGAGCATCACGCATAGAGCTATAAAAATTTTGTTATCAAAAAACTGCATGGTTTTCTCCTTGATTTGTGCTTAATGTGGGCGATAGGGAACGAGGCGGTACGCGTGAGCCCGTTGTGTGGGGGTGCGAGCTT
>JBEITS010000092.1:0-4062 GCA_040374805.1 Campylobacterota bacterium
TGATATCTACCATTTCCGTTATCAAGAACGCACACACTCGTACAATGCCCCCTCCACGCACATGTTTCAATCCCGGAAACATCAGCATGCTGAAGCGTTAACCCAGCCGTGTATATGATTGATTTTTTTAATTTGTGCTGAGATTCAGCGTATGTCAAGAGGTCGGCATAGGAGCCAAATCCATTAGTGATCCTAAAACTCTTCCATGCAGCTTTGGCTGCCTTTAGCCCAATCCCGCTGCATCCCTCTATAAATGATCGTTCAAGATGTGATGACTTACTCTCCAGCGCAAAAGATAATAGTTGTTTTTTCATGACGCTACTTTGTTTTAAATTCTGCCCAGGTTTTATCTCCAACACCAAAATATTCACGGGCGTATCCAGATTGGATAATGTCAAGATTCAAACAAGCAGTTGTTGGGTCATCAACTTGGTCTGAACTAAATATTCTTGCCAATACACGACCGTATTTGTCGTTTTTGTCAGGAATAGTGTTTACAAAAACCCACTGATGATTCGTTAACCAATCTTCTGTGAATTTTTTAGCTTTTAACCCAAGTTCCTTTTCAGCCAGGTCTTTCGTTCGAGATTCTGGTGTGTTCACACCATAAAGACGAACACGCATTTTGAAGTGAATACTAAAGCCGAGGTCGACCATTAAATCAAGTGTGTCGCCATCAACTACCTTGAGAGGCTTTGCCCCGTACCAAAATCTTTCCATTAGGCTTCACCACGCTCCCAGGTAACCGGGTATGGCATGTTGATGGCTTTTGGTTTTTTGGGCGATGGTTTTTGACCTGGAGGATACTTTTTGGTGGGATTCGGATATCTATCGGCAGGTTTTCTGCTTCTATCTGAAGATGGATTTGGGTACCTATCGGCTGGTTTGCGACCTCTGTCTGCATTTGGTGGGTCAGGATATCTATCGGCAGGTTTTCTGCTTCTATCTGAGGAGGGATTTGGATACCTATCAGCCGGTTTTGGGTTGCTTGTAGCTGGTGTTTTCTTTTTGGCTCTGTCGATTTCATTTTGTTTTTCTTCACCAGCAGATCTTGTCATTAGATCATATTTTCCTCGTGCGCGTGCGCGTGCGTCTCGCTCTGCTTTGGAGCGGTCTCCCACTTTTGCATTACGTTTTATTCCCTGACGAGCAAGTTCCGAACGGACAAATTTTCTTCTAGCTTTTTCATAAGAATCATTGCTTTGACGCTTGTATGGTGCACGTTGTTCTTGCGGTGTGCCGTCAAAAATCATTCCATCACTGTCTTTATCAACACCTTCATCTGGATCGCTCCCTGCTGGAGCTGCCCCACCCGCACGTTGACCAATACTCGTACCTAAAGCTGATTTATATTCAAAATCCGTTATTGATTCTGATTTTTTCTTTTGCGATTTTGCATATTTTTCAAGAAGTCGTCTACCTTTGGCTGCCAACTTTGCTGCGTCTTCTGCGTTCTTTGGGACCCTCTCCCCCCATGCTGTAGCAGAAAGAGCAAGCCTTGTAGCTCTGCCTTTTTTGTCGACCATTGGTCCGGATGGGTTAGTAAAAAATCTTGCCAAGAAAGAACCTTTTCGACGCATTTTTTCTGGAGTGTCTGCTGGACCTTTTACTCCTGGTTTCAGATTGGCGCCCTCTGTCTTTTTGAAGTGAGCTCTACCTGCAGCGGTTAATCCACCTTTTGGGTTTTTGAGTGCTGATTTTTTCTCTATAGGCACACAGTTGGGAACCATTTTCCCGCCCTTGCCCTTCTTCATCCCAATTTGTTCGTAGCCCTCCCAGCATGGGCCCGTTTTTGCTTTTGGAGTAACGAATTGGCCAACAACATGTGATCCGTAGTATTCATCATAAATTGGTGAAAATAATCCGTTTTTTAATTCAACCATCGACTGCTCCATGGCTTGTCGGATGGATATTTCTAATTCGAGATTTTCTGCAATGCTATTTAATTCATTAAACAATAATTCTTGCTCATCGAGGGAGACTTCCCTGTTTTCGGGATTTTCGGCCATAGTCAATTTTCTCACAAATGTGTGTTTATTTAGGAAACATTAAAACTATACACAAAATATTCTACTGACGATGAACGTCAATAATTAATGTGCTTAAAAAGCAAAACCCCCGCCCTTCCCGATGAAGGGTTAGGCGGGGGTAAAGCTTGTTGCGTTAACTAGTTGCTAGTTGGCGCGTTGTTGAAGGTAACTTTGACGAATGCTTCTGGGCGCTTTACTGCGAGAGCAATTCTCTGCTCGGCCAAAACGACGATTGCATTTCGTGTGAAGAAGTCAGCATGTTGTTCGCTGATGCGAATGCTGGCCTGCTCACGATCGTAGAGCTGAGCTCCGGTACCGAATGCACCGACGAGAGCAGTGCCCTCGGCGATTGCTGGAGTATCAACGACTGGCATTCTCCACACGCGTGGTTCGCCACCCATTGCGACCGACACAGCGACTAGGTACTGACCGTTTTGGTCCTTACCCAACTCAATGTCTTCCCAATCGTTCGGATGCATTACGATACCCGATGGCTCGTAGTATGCAAGGAACGACAAGGTTGCGGCACGACGAAGTGCATCAGCCTTGGTGTCTGTCTTCCCTGGAGAAGCAGAGCCGCCAAAGAATCCAGATGACCAGTTGTAGGTCTGAATGTTTGGAGTCTGAAGAACGCCAAGAAGATTCTCGCCAGTTCCGTTGCCGTTGAGGATTTGATTGTCCTCAAGAAGACGGAGACCGTAAAGAAGTTCATTGTCGATGATCGAACGTAGTTGTGGCTCATCAGCGAGAACATTGCGGTGTGCTGCTTCCCAGTGCGCAAGAGTGCGAACCGGTGCCTGCTCACCAACGAATGCAAACGATGATTGTGGCTTCAAACCAAACGCAGTATCTCCTGCATTTCGCTCCATAACAGAGCTTGCACTGTTGACGCCCTTGCCGGCTTGCAAGGTTGTGAAACCAAGCTGACGGAAGTATTCAATCACTGCTGCAGTTGTTCTGCGGGTTGGGAACAAGTCACGAACACGCTTTGTGCGCTGTGGTGGGAGAACCATTGGATCGCGTTGGATAGTTCCAAACGAGCCAGGAGTACCCGATGGCATTGCTGAGTAAACATCTTTTTGGTTGTAACCATCGATCGATGAGAACCCAGTCAATGAAGCTTGAACCGTCCAAGGTGCTGCCATGTTGGCGCCATTGCGACCACCATTGAGCGACTTGAATTCAGGTGAATCAAGGAACATTGAACCGATTGACTTGATCTCTCGTGAAGAGAGTTGTTGTACTTCTGCTGATGCTGTTGCATACTGAGCGGCAACTGAATCAGTTGTTTGCTCTTTGCCCCATGACTGAACTTCGTCCATCGCTTGGAGATCGGCGATAAGGCTCTTGATCTCTTTGATGTCTTTCATGTTCTTGTCAAACGATGTTTTTTGCTCAGTCGAGACAACGACTGTGCCTTCTTCTACTTTGAATGAATCTGCAATGGCTTTGTTGTCTGCCATTTTTGTGCGGAGAGCTCCTTGGAGTTCTGAGATTCTTGCTTTGTCTTCCGACATGTTTTTTTCCTTCTGTGAATGAGGGTTTGGGAATGAAATTATTACTTTCGTGGCTTAGGTAAGCACCCAGCACTCGTACTTTCTAAATTAACAGATGACGAGCACTAATTAGTGCAACTAATAATGTTTTGCAATAAAAGTACGTAAATAGTTAAGAAACAACTTTTGATAGCAATGTTCTGGCAAGCGATGATTTTCTTTTTACTCTTGACTGTGGTTTGGCCCTCAACTTGAGTGTCGTTCTGACCGCATCCTCTATTTCTCTTTTGCGTTTCTTGCCCATATTGCGTCTTCCAAGAGATGTTGAGCCGGTCATATTTGCATAATCCGACATATTTGTGCATGGCATCCATACAGCTCTACCTGTTTTGCTTATTCTTCTACTAATCCCTATACACCCAAGCTGTCTAGATCTGGCCTTGGCTGATTCTGGGTCTACAAATACGTCTTGGTCATTGTCTCTAACATATTCCGGACCGATTGCTGCTTTGCCGGCAAATGAGTTACCAGAAACA
>JBEITS010000097.1:0-3833 GCA_040374805.1 Campylobacterota bacterium
ATGAAAACCGCTGAAGGGATTTTTCTTCAGCGGCGGTTGAGCGTAAGTATGTGTTGAGCGTCTGGCTCTCATAATTTTCTCGAGAAAAAAATTTTATACATTGGCTGTTGGTAATGCAATCGGTGAGGCGTTCAATGGCCGACATTCTATTGGCTGAGCATGATTGCGCTTTGCTGGAGATATGTTGTTGCAAGAAAAAACTAATTACAACGTAGGCGCAAAACCAGCTAATAAGTACAGCGGCAATGAGCGGGTGAATGGCTGCTAGCGTTCCTATAGAAAAGAGGATGAGGCATGAGGTGTATAAAACAGATTCAGTGAGAAGCTGAAGAATTTTCTCTACTCCTGTTGCCATCTCAGAGATGCGGTGAGAGATTCCTCCGGCAGAGTCTCTACCTCCTTGGCATTGTCCGTATGTAATTACGTACGCAGACATTTCTTTAATGATGTTTGCTTTAAGATCAGACATAGCCGAAAGCATAAAAAAACTGCTGAGCCGCCACAAAAAGTTGGTAAAGCAGCCCCATGCAAGGTACATCAGAATGAGAACTAGGGGGGCAATTGGGGCTTTAAGCCCGGCGTTGAGGGCATTTAGAGTGTCGATGATCATTTTGATCATAAAGCCATCGATGGAGGGATAGACGCCCGATAAAATAATTAAAAAACTTCCAAAGCAATATTTAAAAAGATGTTGATGGACAAAGCGCCAGACAAAAGCTGGTAGGCGTTTGGGAAGTTTTTGCGCTGTCATGCGGTTGCCTCGGTATATACATTGCGTATATTCACGAAATATCCTTCACAGCTTTTTGTTGTGGTTATCTATGTTCACCTTGCGGTGCATAGAAGGCGTTTGGTATGTATTCAAAATCTACAGTATTTTCTTTTATAGAAACAAATACTGCATCGAATCTAAGTACTAAATCTTCACCCGTTCGGTGTTCTGCTACAAATTTTTGGGCTGTTCGTGCTATGCGACGTTGTTTTGCTGGCGTGATCAGCATTGATGCGTGAAAATAATGAGTTTTTCTTGTTTTTACTTCAACAAATGCGAGCGTGTTTTCTTTTTGTGCGATTAGATCTATCTCGCCAACTTTGCTTGAATAATTTTGCGCAATAATTTTAAATCCTAGGCTCTCAAGGTAGCGTGCGGCATGGTTTTCCCCAGCCGCACCTAGGATATGAATTGCGAGATTTTTTTTTGAGCTGTGAGGCTCGCAAGCACTCATGCAGAAGCCTTAACTTGCGCTTGTGCCATTTTTACAAACGGCGATTCAGGAAATTTAGTTTGAAGCCCGGCATAGATTTCTTTAACATCATTTGGTCTGTTATCGGCGCGTGCTACCTTGCATTCCATGTACATCAAGTGAGGTTCAAGTTCGGCATTGTTGGGTAAATAAATGTCTTTGAGTGATTCGAGACGTGTTTTGGCCGACTGTATTTTTCCATACGCCAAATTTGTTTCAACAACGTAGATTTCTTTATTAAAAATCCTGTTTTCACAGGTCTTTTTAATGTCTTCGGCTTCTACGCGGCGTGTTACATTATGTGGATTTGCCAGATATTTTTCACACAGCTTAATGGTCTTTTTTGCTTCAGAGGTATCGCACTCTTTGCGCATACGAACAGTTTGCTTGTATTTGGCATAAAGCGCCTGAAAACCCGCCTCTTCGGTATGAGGATCGTTAGGATAGAGCTTGGTGTAGTCTTTATACACGCGGTAGGCAGGTTCTAATGTTCCAAGATTAAGATATGTGCTTGCAAGTTGAAGTCGCCATTCTTTGCATTCAGCTGCATCTGGATGTTGAACAACAAGTTGTTCAAGGCATGCGGCTACGCGTTCAGGATCGTTCAGATTAGCAGCTTCTTCTTTCTTCCTTAAAAGATCTTCTTTAGCAAGAGCAGCGCGTCTCTCTGTGGCCGATTGACTGTTCTTGGAATCAGAGCAGCTACCGATTCCCAAAAGAAACACTGCTGTAAGGGCTAATCCACTTGCGCGGATGAAAAACTGCATGTTTTTACCTTTTTTGATGTTCAACATACGAACAATTCCTAGTCTAGGTTTATCTACATCAAATGACAAATTAGATTCTGACCACTGCGTTCCAGCCTTCAGGATCCTCTGTTAGGCTTGCTTCAGCTCGGCCTTGCTCTACGGTAACAGTTGTTGCTCCACAAGCTCCCTTTAGAGTAAGAATGTGCCCACTGTCGAGGTGGATTGAGGCGTGCTCTGCAGAGATAACAACCGAAAGAGTGTTAAGTGTTGTTTTTAGTGACAACGCTTTTTCGCTCTTAAGTTTGCGTACGTTTGCCACAATCTGAATGAGTGCATCAATCGTTGTTGCGGTAGTGTTGTTTTCATACCCTTGCAGGCTTTCTGCCTTCCAGGTGTGGTTGTGAATAGATGGGATTGTTTCATACTTTCTGAACATCGATTGATAGAGTGTATCGGTGATGTGTGGAACGATAGGCGCAAACATCTTAAGGAGGTGTAATCCTGCAACATAGAGTGTCTTACGTGTTTCTTCTACAACCTCAGGAGCATAAACCTTTGAATCAAAGAAGCGATGTTTGACGAGTTCTAGGTAATTATCGCAGAAAACGTGCCACAAAAAGCGCTCTGCAACTTCAAGTGCGTGGTGATAGTCATAATTTTCGAAAGACTTGAGGTATTCAGCATACGTTTTTTCTAAATTATGCATGAGCCACTGGTTGAGTGAGTCTTGCGCTTGGAGCTCTTCGGCCTTGCAAGAAATGCCGGCAAAATGCTCTCCGCTAAATCTAAAGGCATTCCAAAGTTTTGTAACAAGCCTGCGTCCAATTTTGAGCTGGTCTTCGCTAAATAGAATGTCGGTTCCTAGTTTGCCGCTTGCGGCCCAATATCTGATGGCGTCAGAAGAATAGGTTGCCATGAGATTGATAGGATCTAGAAGAGCATTTCCTTTGGATTTAGAGAATTTCTCTCCTTTGCCTGCAAGAGCATGTCCAGAGATTACAATTTCTTTCCAGGGGATATTGTTATTGTTGTAATGCGATTTAACAATGGTGCCAAACGCCCACGTTCTAATAATGTCGTGTGCCTGAGGGCGCATGGACATAGGCAAGTTGATGGGCCCTTTGAGTGGCCATTGAGCGTTAATTTCTGGCGTGGAGCACGAGGTTGCCCAGGTATCCATAACATCGCTCTCACCTTTAAGGTTAGTTGAGCTACATTTTGGACAAGTTTTGCCAGGATACGAAACTTCTTGTGGATCGATAGGAAGCATTGAGGCATCCGCGACAATAATGTGCGTGCAGTCTTGGCAGTGCCAAACAGGAAATGGAACGCCAAAGAACCGTTGGCGTGAAATGCACCAATCCCACGAGAGGTTTGTTACCCAATCGATGTATCGAGCCTTCATGTAGGCGGGTTTCCACTCAATTTCATCTGCGCGTTTAAGAAATTCTTCTTTATGAGAAAGAAGTTCAATGAACCATTGGTTCAAGACGATGTATTCAATTTCTTTTTTGCAGCGCTCATCAACCTGAACGCGGTGCGTAATTTTCTTTTGTTCGGTAACTGCGCCAGCCTCTTTAAGAAGCTCAAGAATTTTTGCGCGGGCATCGTGAACCTTGAGTCCTGCAAGAGGTCCTGTGATTTCTGTCCATCGGCCATCCAGTCCAACCGATTGAACAAACGGAAGGTTGAATTCTTTGAACCAGCTGATGTCTGTTTGGTCGCCAAAGGTGCAACACATAACAATGCCGGTCCCTTTGTCTTTATCAACAAGTTTTGAGGCAAGAAGTGGTACGTGCTTGCCAAAAATAGGGGTTATTGCTGTTTGCCCTGCAAGGTG
>JBEITS010000053.1:0-6864 GCA_040374805.1 Campylobacterota bacterium
AAAAAACGATATCACGCAAGTGTCTTTAAATGAAGTGCGTTTAAATAGACTTTGTGGATTGATAAGTCAAAATGATGCCGAATACTTTGAAAGCGCATTTATTAACCTACGCGACCAACTTTCCCAGATCATTTAATGCTTGATCATAATTAAATTTAAAAAAAGCCCCTCAACGTTTGATACGTTGAGGGGCTTTTTAATTTTTAAAAACTCAGATTACTGAATCTTTGCTACAACAGCTTCAAATCCTTTTGGATCGTAAACTGCCATTTGTGCAAGCATCTTGCGGTTGATAGCAACTTTAGCTGTGTTCATTTTGTGGATGAATACGCTGTAGCTCATGCCGTGTTGGCGCGTTGCTGCATTCACGCGGGTAATAAACAATGAACGGAAGTCACGTTTACGCAATTTGCGGCTACGGAATGCAAAGGCCATTGCACGGAGCAATGTTTCTGTTGCGCGTCGGAAAATATTCGACCGTTGGCCCCAGAAGCCTTTAGTTTGTTTCAATAATCTTTTATGACGGCGGTGGCTAACCACCCCACGTTTTACGCGACTCATACGTCGAAAACCTCGTTATTTTAATCTTTTTGCCAAAGTTGGCACTCGTTCTACCACTAAAAACTAGTTAGGTAACAATCGAGCAATAGACTTAAGGTCACTTTCGTGAACGTAAGCACCACTGCGAAGTTGGGTTACTTGTTTAGGTGTCTTTGCCCATGAATGGTGACGTCTAAACCCTTGACCTCTTTTGATCTGACCACTAGGAAGCTTTCTGAAGCGCTTTTTAGCAGCCGAGTTCGTTTTCATTTTCATTTGTTACTGCCTCCAGCCCGTGCAACGGTGTTCCGCGCACAGAGAATTATTTTCAAACCACCCTGAAATTGTAGCAGAACCACCGTGTTTGGCTAGTATCTGCATAATTTCATTTGCCCTCTCATTCAAAAAGCCATGAGCATTTTTAGAACATTTCATGGCTTTTTGAGATTTCTAATATGAGGAATTAACACTTTTTATAATAAAAAAGGCTATTTTTCCTTCAAGTAAAAGATTTTTGCCCACAACTGGCCGCCTTTTGAGTCTTTCTCGCTCACAATGCCGCCAATTTCACGGGCGGCAAGATCGCGTTCAATACGTTCAAAGAGAACAGTTCCAAGCTTATCCATCATAGGAATTTCACGGCCACGGAACTGGAGGGTGAATTTAACCCGCTTGCCATCCTTAAGAAATTCGGCTGCTTGGTTAATTCTGATGTTATAATCACCATCATCAATTCGCGGACGCATTTTAAGCTCTTTGATTTGGATAATTTTTTGGTTTTTCTTGGCGTCGGTAAGCTGTTTTTTGCGTTCATAAAGGAACTTGCCAAAATCCATCACTTTTACAACAGCTTGAGTTGCGCTCTCGCTGATTTGTACCAAGTCTAAACCGCGCTGTTCAGCCATTTTCAGTGCTTGCTCGATGGTTACAACACCAAGGTTTGAGCCATCATCTCCAATGAGCCGGACTTCGCGCGCCCGAATATTATCGTTAACGAAAAACCCATGATCCGTTATTTCTGGGCGTCCTTTAGGCGTCTTCGGAATCACTAATTGCTCCTGGTTTCATAATTAAGGCTTGTTCAATTTCTGAATAAATACGATTAAAGAGAGCTTCGTCTTCCTTAAGGCGTTTGATGCAATTTTCTCTTCCTTGGCCGAGTTTTTCGTCCTTAAAGGAGAACCATGCGCCCGTCTGAACGATAACTTTTTGTTCCAGCGCAGAATCGAAGATTTCGTTTTCACGAACAATTCCAACACCAAACATTAAATCAACTTCAACCGACTTAAAGGGAGGAGCTACTTTATTTTTTACAACTTTTACGCGAACTCTGTTGCCCACTGCTTCATCGCCACGCTTAAGCGTTCCAATGCGACGAATATCAAGGCGAACAGAGGCGTAGAATTTAAGTGCGTTACCACCAGATGTCACTTCATTACTTGCAAAGGCCATTCCGCCAATTTTGCTGCGAATTTGGTTAATAAAAATGATAACGGTTTTTGATTTATGGACGATAGGAGTAAGTTTTCTCAGCGCTTGAGACATCAAGCGCGCTTGCAAACCAACGTGCTGATCGCCCATGTCGCCTTCAAGTTCAGCTCGAGGAACAAGAGCTGCAACCGAATCGATAACCAAAAGATCAACGGCTCCAGATCGAACTAATGTTTCAGCGATATCAAGCGCCTGTTCACCGGAATCTGGCTGCGAAATAATAAGACTATCAAGATCGATACCCAATCCGCGCGCATATTCAGGATCTAAAGCATGTTCGGCATCAATAAATGCACATACGCCGCCTTTTTTTTGTACCTGCGCAATGGTATGAAGGGTAAGGGTTGTTTTACCAGACGCTTCTGGCCCATAAACCTCTATGATACGTCCACGCGGAAAACCACCAACGCCAAGAGCCGCATTCACCAAGATTGAACCTGATGAGATAACGTCTATTTGCTGATTTGGTCGCTGCCCCAGCAACATAACGGCGCCTTTGCCGAACTGCTTGTCGATAGAGGCAAATGCCGCATCGAGCGCCTTGCGCTTGTCGTCCGACAGACCAAGATTATTATTTTTAACGGGAACTGGTTGCTTTAATGACATTCACTAAACCTATATTGAATCACTTATGAACCCGATGAGAACACATCATCATTAACCTCTATTCTAGCATTTCTTTTAAGGGAGGCAATGAACCCGCTCACAACATTTTCTTCTACAGACTTTACGTCAACATCACCCTTTTCTGCATCAGCATCATCGTGCGAAGATTGCTCCGAAGCAATTTGGGTCGCCAAAATAATGTCACCATCGCGGCATGTAACTTTTGCCATCATAGAAGCATCTTCGAGCTTGAAGAGAGAAGCTGTAACAGAATGATCTTTCTCAACACCTTTAAGCGTGTCTGTTTTTTTTATTAACCCTGTTTCATAGAAAGATGCATGTTGAGCTGATGCTGCTAAATCCGAGAGAGGTTTTTTTGTATCAAAAAATGCTTTTTGAGCTAGGGCAACATCGGCATCAAGATTTGTTTGAGCAATTTTTCTCACCATGTCATCAACAACCTTAGATTTAATGCTTTCTAAGTTTGAGTAACGGTCGGTTTCTGATGACGTAACAGCAAAGGCAACTGTTTTTTCGCCAAATACAAAAGAGCCACGCTGTTGAGGCTTACTCGAGAATGAGCCAAATACCTTACGTGCAACTTCACTCTTAAGGCTGTCGCCTTGAGCCACTGAAGCATCGATAACGCCTGTTTCTTCAATTTTCGCGTGACGTTCTTCGGCAAAAGATGATAAGTCAACCTCACCGCCTTGTGCATTTCGCATGAGTTCTTCAATATCTTTACGCAAAAGTTCTGTAGTTTTTCTTTGTGTGAGGGCAGAAATAATTTCTTTGCGAGCAGCATCAAGCGAGCGGGTTGATCCGATTTTCTTATACACAAGCTGAGCGCACTCAAAACCCTCAATTGTTCTCACAAGAGGCGTAACGTCGCCATTATTTGCAATATTCGCAAGTGCTTTTTCAAGCTCTGGATTGAACGAGGTACCCATCACAAAATCTTCGGTCATTCCGCCTTTTTTTGCAGTTTTAGCGTCATCAGAAGAATTTTTAGCGATTTCGGCAAACTCATCTTTATTTACCATAATTTTGACATGAAGATCATGTGCTTTGAGTTGAAGCGCCGCAACTTCTTGCTCTGTTGCATGCTCTGGAACGGCAACTAACAGGCGGCGCATTTTGTAATGATCTTTTTCTTTAAATTGAGTTTCTTTTCTTCGATTATAAAAAGCCTGAATCTCTTCATCGGAAACAGTTACCTGTTTAGCATATGAATGAGGGTCAACCACAACATATGAAACTTGTTTAACGTCAGGAAGGCGATACGAAGCTTTGTTAAGAAGGAAATATTCAGCAATTGCTTCATCTGTAAGATGCGCTTCGCTTTTTGCTTGTTTTGCATAGGCGCTTTTATCAAACCTAAGAACAGCAAACGATTTTTTGCCCGCAAATGCATGGTGTCCTGCTGCACGTGGAACATACGTTGCAGATCGCAAGGCATCTTCAACAAATGATGTTCGTACAGATGTTTCTTGTTCTTCTTCAAACTCGCGAACGGTCATGCCAGCTTTTTTAATATTGTATTCGTAAAAGGCGACATTAAAACTTTCTTTGTTGGCACCAAAAGCATCATTAATCGACTGACGAATCATACCGCCCAAAATTGCAGGGTCAACAACAAAGCGCTGGCTTGTTGCTACACCATCGAGCAATAACGCCTCTGCGCCTCGCTCCACCGCATTCATAGGATCAATATTAATATCTAGATTGAGCCCATACTGCTGATTAAACGACTGCCTTTGAGCTTGCATCATTCTGTATTGGCGCTGAAAGTGCGCTACATCAAGTGTTTTTCCATTAACAACAGCAACTGCTCTTTTTTTAGGGTCATTATTTAAGCGAGAGAAGAATGAAGGAGAAACAAGCCCCGCCAAAACGATCCACCACAAATACGATAAATTCTTAACGTTTTTTTTCATGCGACCGATCATTGTATGCTCGTCTTTCTTTTAAAGTAGCGATTATGCGCTTATCGAAGGAGAAGTATAGACTAAAAATACAATCTCGAGGAGTAATAACGCCCAAGAAGTTGCAATATCTTAGAAAAAACGCACTTTTTTTCTATCAGAAAAAACACATCGCAGAAAAACTATAAAATCAATATAAAAAGAAAGAGAGGGCTCAAAAATCACACCAAAGCCATTGGCTGCCGCCAACACACAAACACATTGGGGGGCCCAGAATCATCGAGCCAAACAAAACCTCGAAAGAGCAAAAAGGTCCGGATTTTATTTTTTTTGATTCAGCCACCCAAAAACCACATCGCCAACGCCCTCGGGACTACATTCTATAACTGTTACGCCCAGCCTACCCATAAGTGCTTTTCGGAGCGATCTCCAAAATATTCTCTGGCGGCGTGCGTAGTGCCATGTCTTATAAGCGATTGTTTCTTCAAGCTCCGAAAGGGCATCTTGCTTCTTTCCGTTTTTTATCCAGACATAAACATCGTCATACCCCAACGCACAACCATCTTTAGCAAAAGTCTCCCATGGCGTACCCATGAGAGACTCTACTTCTTCTATCCATCCATGTTCTAGCATCACAGACGCTCTCCGAAAGATATTATTTTTTAGAACCTGATCCGGAAGGCTTATCCAAATAATAAGCGACTGATCAAAAACAGGCTCATAGCTTGGCTGGGCCTGAGAAGGCTTGCATCCGGTTGATGTATAAATTTCTAAAGCACGTGTTATGCGATATGCATCATTAGGGTGAAGCGCATGAGCGCGCTCCGGATCAATACTTTGCAAGTATTCCCAATCGCTTATTCCCTCAGGTCGATGCGCAGGAGCTAACACTGCTTGCACTTCAACCTCGCGCAACTTAAAGAAAAGTGATTTGACATAAAAAAGAGTACCACCCACAAAAAGTGGTGTGCGTTCGTCGTGCGATAAAACATTTGCAACAAGTTTATCGACATGCGATCGATACAAAGATGCGTTCAACGAATGCGGAACGCAATCAGCAACATCAAAAAGATAATGATTAAAGGTAGATACTTCTTCTAAAGAAGGCTTTGCAACACCAACAGACACCTGACGATACGCCTGCGATGCATCTGCATTCACAATCCCCGAAAAAACACCGCTGCCGCACAAAGAAAGAGCAGCGCCACTTTTACCCGAAGCTGTAGGCCCAACGATAAAAACTGACCGCAGACAACACCTCCCGCAGATTTTTTTATAAAACCGACGACGAACCCAGCAACTGGGAGCCGACAAGTGGATCATTCACAAATTCTGGAACAAAAGAATTTTCACGAAATGGTTTTTTCAGAAGCTCTACAACGCTCTCTCTGCTCACAGAGCGAGCATACGAAATTTCTTGAGACATCAAATCTTCTACGCGATGCAGGATGCTTTTCTCACCGAATGCAAGTTCTTTTGTCGACGAAAGAACCATGATATCTCGATACACGCCTGCCATATCAATCAGCAAGCCACCTTGTATCTTTAATTCATATTCTTTTTGACGACGACTCCAGCCACTCGGAGAAAAATCAAACGCGCCCTTAATTTTAACTTTACTTGGACGCCATAATTCAGCGCACGCATCATTAATTAAAGACTCAGATGAAATATAACGCACACCCAAACTATGCATGCTGTGCTGAGGGAGAAGCGCGCCCTTATCTTTCATTTCTTTGCTGACAAAACTTAGCCTATGAAGCAGAATAACTGAGCCGCCCACCGAGCGCTCAATAACTTCCGTAATGGTGGCAACGCCGCATCCCGGATAGAACACCGTATCATTCACGTTGAACATTATGTGCACCCCTGGTTAAATTCCGAAAAATCAGGAGACTCGCGTACCGGAAGCACGTATAATCGTCGACGAGCAAGCCTAGTAGAGCCCTAATTCTAACAGATTTAGCTTTTTTTTCCAAGCCCACCCCAACAAATTCGATCAAAAGTGCACTTTCTAAGTTGCTTGCAGAAGGGAGTCCCACCCCCTTCCCCTTTTAGGGTTATCAACACACAAACCAAACAAAATCCAGAAATAACCGGGCCATCAACCTCACCAGATCAAGCACAACCAATAACGCACGCACAAGGAAGTGAGCGTGCGATTGGTTCGCCAACCCCTACCCTTACAATCGCCACCCTATAGACACCCGCTTTAAAACCCACACGCCCCTTCTTTCATTTATATATACACACATGAATATAAACATCCACAATGCAATCCCTTACCTTATCTATCTCTCCA
>JBEITS010000057.1:0-6671 GCA_040374805.1 Campylobacterota bacterium
GAGGTTAAAGGGCAGCTGTGGCTCTAATTCTTCAGATAAAACAAGATTAAGTTGCTCGCGTGTTGCACAGGGAAACTCGAGTTCTTTAAAAACAATGCTTTCGCACGATTCTGTGACAATCAACTCATCGTATTTTTTCATACTTTCAAGTGTTTTTTTTATGCATTCTGCCTGCGCTTCAAAAGGTGGTTGTGCGGGATTTTCTTCGGGCAATGGGATGCTTTGAACATTCAAGACGGTTGTTTTTGACCGAGAAACATTGCTTAAGCATGCAATAAAAAAACCATCTCTAATGCCCACAGAGAGGATGTTTTTTGCAAACAAAAGTTTGTTTTTCCAGTACGTTGGGAAAAAATATGAAAGTAACATGAGCACTGTTATCCTTCACGCTGCAGTGTTTGCGAATGTGGCTTTACACCGTCTTTGGTGCTCGGGTACGAGGCAAGTAATTCTTTGAGGCTGCGTCTGCGAGCGGCCAAAGGAGCTTCGATGGGTTTGCTGTTTTTATCGCCCAATGTAAGCGTTTCTTTAAACTTGTTTCGTTTTGCTTCTTGTTCTGCCACCAATTCATCTACAGGGTCTGGAGTATGCTGTTTTGTAGAGCTTACTTCAGACAGGGTGTTTTCTTGTTCGACAACAGAAGGTGTGGGAGCAGTTTTTACAGGTTTTGGGTTGCTGCTTAGAAGTTGTTTAAGTGCATTTCTGCGCTTCCATAAATCGCTTTCAGAAAGCTCTGTTGATGTTGTTGTAGGGGTTTCAAAAACTTCTTTGAACTTGAGTCGTTTTTCATGCGAAATAGGTGGAAGCTGAGGAATGTTTATCGCAAGCGATGGTTTTTCTACTTTTTCTTTGGGAGAGCTTTTCAGTTTTTTTGTGAGTTTGTTGATAATGGAATCTTCTTTTGGAGCTGCTTGGCATGGATTTTGTAATTCGGCGGGAGGAGCTTGCTTGAGAGGTTCTTTATCAGCATTTGGGTTTTGTTCTTTGCTAGGCGTTTCTCCCGATGCAAGTGCTTCGGCTTGTGCGAGTGCTTGTGCAATTTTATTGTCTTCATAGTCGTCGTTAAAATCTATGCGAGTTTTGTCTAAAATGCCTGGGTTGTAGAACGGGTCGTGTCTAATATCAACCGTGCTTGGTTGGAAGCGCGCATTTGCAAAATCGTCTACCTTATGATGGTAGTTTTCTTTTTCGCCGTTAAAGAAAATGTTGTGGATTGGATCTACGCAATTTGCGGTCAGAATTGAGTTCTCAACTTCTCTGCGTGCTCGATGCAGCTTCATTTTGGTGTAAATATCGGCGCCAGGTTTTTGGCGAGGTTTTAGAATTGTTGGGCAGATAAAGAAGAATGTGTACGTTTTTGTAACTGTCCTGTTTTTATCTTTGAATAACCATCCTAAAACAGGAATTTCAGAGAGAAGGGGCATCCCATTGGTTTTTGCTTCTGTCGATTTTGTTTTTACAAAACCACCCAGAACAAGAATTTGTCCATTCGCGCACGAAAGCGTGGACTTAAAGTTTTTGGTAGATTGCCCGCCATTTGTATCGATAAATGAGTTCATGGTGATATTAACGTTCAAATTAATAAGCCCATCAGAGTTTATTTGTGGTGTATAGCTGTAAGACGTTGAAGCGTTTTGGTTTCCATAGCTGGGTGCCTGGCCAGATGGTCCAGAATATTGTTGGGTAACAACGCGGCGTGTTTCGCCTACAGAAAGTGTTCCCGGAACGCGATTTGAAATAGTGATAAATGAATTATCTACAAGACTTGCGTTGGTTGTTTGGTTAAGGGCTCTAAATACCGCCCAAACGTTTCCTACGCCTTTGCTCAAGGCAAAAGCAGAAACCCCCTGCGAAAGACTTCCCAAGATTGATCCAAGGTCGCCAACAAGATTTCTCGACCCCGGGCTTCCTCCCTGCACTGCAGATGTGAGCCCTGCAGATTGCCAGGTAATATTAGGGAACGGTTGATCTGCTCGTGGTGAGCGAATTTGTCCACCAAGTTCTTTGATGTCTTGCAGATTGATGTCTACAACTAATGTTTCGATAGATACTTGCGCTTGAGGTTTATCAAGGTCTCGAATGGTTTTTTTTAATAATTTCCAGTCATTAGGATCAAGGCACGAGACAAGCAAAGAGTTGCTGTCTTTATCTACTTCAAAACGCATTCGTTTGAAGTATTTTCCGCCATTGCGCACCCCGCCAAGTTTTTCTGTTCCCGATTCAGTTTGTGTGTTTACGATATTATCAAGAAGCGTTTTAAACGTTGATGCATCATTGAATTTGAGTTGGTAGCGATGAATAGGAGATTCGCAGACGGTATCTTCTCGCTCGATATATTTTGCTACAAAATCTTCGATTTTTTTAATTGATTTTTGGTTGCCCAAAAGAATCAGCGAGTTGCTGCGATCTTCAACAATAATTTTTGTTGCAGCAGAAAAGTACTCAGAGCTTTCTTGGGTTTTGCCTAAAAGACGCGCCACAATTGCGTTGTTTGACTTGTCGCCGGCGTTCTTGGTCATATTATCAAGCAATGTTTTTACTTCGGTTGCATCAGTTTTTTTGAGCGGAAGAACAGAAACAACTTCTTGTAGGCCTGCATCGTCAAGTTCGTTAAGAATTGTCATGGCGGATTTAATGTTGTTGCATTTGTCGGTGATGATAAAGCCGTTCACATTGTCTTGTCGCAATAAATCTCCGCCAGAGCCAAGCATTCCCTTAAGAAGTGCTTCAACTTCGCTTGCTTGAATGTTGCGCAAGAATGTTACAAATCTGATGCTTTGATCGGAATCGGGCAGGCTGCTTGCAGGAACGTTGATGTAGGCAGGAAGTGGCTCTGTTTTTTTGCTGTCTTGGCGCAAAACTTTATAAACATTGCCAGACTTATTGATGGTAAAGCCAGCCATCTCTGTAACTGTTAAAAAGACCTCCCAAACTTCTTTTTTGGTGAGATCTGTTCGCATGTTGAGCGAAACTTTAACGCCTTGTGTGTCTTTTGTGGGGATAACATTAATTTTAGTCAGTTGTGCTACAAAATTTATAAAATTTTCAAGATCAGCATCTTTAAAATTAGGTCTAATTGCTGTGCTGTCGGCATCGGTTTCTGCTGCATCTTCAAGTTCAAGTTCTTTGGGAAGAGAGCCAATCCGTCCTTGCTTTGCGGTGCGATTGATTTGTGGATTATAGACAAATACTTCTTTTGCTCCATGAGTTTTTGCCTCAGAGAGATGTTCCTTGAGCAGCGCCTCAAGTTCTGCTTGCGATTCGGGCATAGAATTTTCAAGATCGCTTTCTTCAGGGTGGGCAACATGCTGACGAGCTCTGAGCGAGCGCGAATCAGACAGCGCAATAAAGGCTGCAAGTAGAAGTATGATGTTAATAGCTCTCACGAGCGTCTTCTCCTTGTCTAAGAGCACACAGCAACGTAATTGGCTGCAGGGGGCTAAGTGAATTGCGTGCTAGTCTACTCATATCTCTTTGTGTAATGAAAGAACGGCATTAAAGTTATTGTACGCGTTGAGCATAAGCCCTCGAGCGCATGTTTTCTGCGAGCTGATTACGCATGGTGTCTATCATCTCATTATATGATCTTTCTGTCATGGGTTGGTTGCTCTTTTGAGCTGGACGCTCAAACTCCGATGCTTTTTTCCCGGGAGACATACTCGAAAGTGTTTTTGTTTTGTGTTTTTCAAGAACCGTAATGGTTTTCTTTTGCTCTTTGTTGTCGCGTAAGAATGAAATTACGATGGGCTTGGTAAGTTTTGGTTGAGAAAGCGCCTCGTATGCTTTTACACGGTTGCTAATCTCGGCAAGATCGAACTCATTAATTTTCGTTACAACATCGTTAGCTTTAAAGCCAAGCGCTCCTGCAAATGATTCTGGAGATGCCGCTCCAATGTTAAATCCTTTAATGTTTCCTTGCACATACAGAGGCATAAGATCGAACTCTTGCAGCACGTCGCCCACAGATTTAATTTTTCGGGTGAAAATTTCTTTGCTCAATTCGTATGCATTTTCACCTGTTTCGAGTGCAACTTTTTCGGCTCCCGCCGCATTTTTATCAGTTGAGTTGAGCGCATCAAGCGTGATGTCTTTGCGCAGATAGAATGTTTCTTGTTGGCCGTTAGACCTCAGAATCACAATAAGATCTTGCGCGATTTTTATAATCATTCCGTCTTTGATGCGGTCACCTAGATGGTAAAGAGTCTCTTTATTTGTTTCGTCGGCAATCATCACCACGCTGCGGTCTATGCGGTGAGGTGAAAAAATAATTCCACTGAGCGAAATAGCCAAAGGAGGCGCCAACTTTAGGGCGCTGTTTTTGGGGACTTGAGGCATTGGGGGTGGCGAAAATTGTGGCGGTTTAGGAATTTCTAAGGGCTTTACGGCCGGAGCTGTAGGCTTTACAAATAAACCAAACAAATCGCGGGGACCATACAATTCTTCGAGCGATGGCACATGCGAAACCTTAACCACGCGTGGCGGCGGGATGGTGATAGCGCGATGACGTGGAGCGGTTGTTTGTAGCCCCAACGATGCAACGATGGCAAGTATGAGTATGCAGAGCAGTGATGTGTTAAGTGCCCACAAGTGTTGTTTCATCATGTTCGCTCGGTACGTAAGTTATTTTGTACGAAAATAGTAGGTCCCATTTTTTTGTGTCAAGAGGCTGCTTATGGCGACTGAATCGTTGTTAAGATTTTGTCGATCACATTGTCAGCCGTAACACGCTCTGCTTCAGCTTCGTAGCTCATAATAATGCGATGACGCAGGACATCGTGTGCTAATGCTTTAACATCTTCGGGAATCACAAAATGACGCTTTTTTAGAAAGGCCAAGGCCTGAGCAGCTTGATGCAGCGCTAATGTTGCGCGGGGCGATGCGCCGTATGCGATATGGTCCGTAGCATTTACTTCATAGTGGGCAGGGTTACGTGTTGCGTTAACAATAGAGATAATGTAATCCACAATCCGTTCATCAACGTAAACCTCTTTGGCAAGCGCTTGGCTCTCCAGAATATCTTGGTTGTTGAGCACTTGGTTTACGGTTTGGTCTTGGGCGTTGCGCATAACAATAGCTTTTTCTTCTGCCGGAGTTGGATAGGTCAGAAGAAGTTTGAACATGAACCTATCAACTTGCGCTTCGGGCAGGTGGTAGGTCCCTTCTTGGTCGATAGGGTTTTGCGTTGCAAGAACTAAGAAGGGGGCGGCAATAGGATACGATTGATCGCCAATGGTTACCTGGTGTTCTTGCATCGCCTCAAGCAGTGCGGATTGGACTTTTGCGGGCGAGCGGTTGATTTCGTCTGCTAATAAAACATTGGTAAAAACAGGTCCCTTTTTGGTGATGAAATCACCTGTTTTTTGATTGTAAATTAATGTTCCCAAAAGATCGCTTGGAAGTAAATCTGGTGTGAATTGAACACGAGAAAACTGAAGGCCCAAAGCTTGGCTAATCGTTTTGACAAGTGTGGTTTTTGCAAGGCCGGGAACGCCTTCAAGTAAAATATGGCCGTTACACAAAAGGCCAACAAGAACGCGTTCAATGTTAAGATCTTGTCCAACGATTACTTTTTGAATTTCGCTCTTAAGAGCTTGCCAGCGGGCGCTTTCATTTTTAATGCGCTCAGCCATTTGCGGATTGATACTCATTTTTTATGCTTCCCGATAACCAAAGTTTGCGTTGTGCGCACAGTGTAGCAAAAAAGATTTGAATTGTTTCTACTATCTTCAATATGACACAGTGTATCAAGCCTTGTTGTGTGGTTGTTTTGTTGAGGTTTAGTGTAATGTTTTTCTTGGTTTTTATAGCAGTATTTTTGTCCGTAAGTGTTGGAGCTTCAGTTACGTGCGAAAAGCGAAATATTATGTATAGGAATGGTTCTTCTGCGTTAGAAATTATAGAAGCAGATGTTTTTGTTGTTACAGATTCTCATGATCTTCGGCGCAAAGAAACATCGTGCGAGCGTGTGGAGCAAACGCTTATTTATGCTTCAGTTATTGGGTATACAGCTCCCGATGGTTGCCCTCCTAAACTTCTTGCATTGCCGTATAAAAAGCTTGCGCGTGTTACACCGATAGCGTATGTGGATGGAATGCGTGATGAAGCCTATGAGCTTGGTGATCATTGTGCGTATTGCTACACCTGCCACTCATTTATTGTGGAGGATGATCGTGGCGTGGAGCGATGTGGATATGTCATAAAAGAGTGTCCATCGTGGTCAGCATTAAGAAGGTTGAAGCCTCTTGTTTACTCACGCTGAACACGTTACGTGAGACGTGGATTTTGAGGTTGCTGGGTGGTATATTTGTCGCACGTTGTTCATAGTGGGAGCAGATACATGCAAAAAGTTTATACAGATGAATCTAATTTTAGTGAAATGCGGTCTGGCGGGGGCGTTTATATAGATAAAACTCGATCGATTTATACCGCATTTAAGGGGGGAAAGTATTTTTTTATTTCTCGTCCACGACGTTTTGGAAAATCTCTTCTTTGCTCAACGCTCTCCGCCCTCTTTGAAGGGAAAAGGGAATTATTTAAAGATTTATGGATTGACCAGTCTGATTGGCAGTGGAATACACATCCTGTCATTCATCTAGACATGACCCGGGCTGCAGCGGCGGATTTCACCGTCGATCAAGTACGCGGTCAATTGATGATTTTGTTGCTGGGTA
>JBEITS010000071.1:0-5479 GCA_040374805.1 Campylobacterota bacterium
AGTAAGCACTACCGAACAGGTGTTACGTTTGTACATAATTCAGGTGCTATCACCGGAACATATATTCCGTCGTTGGTTACAACGCTCGATCGTATGACAACTCAAATTGTAAGCAATGCTTCTGTAAATATGTATGCAGCAGGCGTTCCTAATAAACTTCAAGCTTCTCTTAAGGTGTTGTCAAAAACACTTGAAAGCTCAGCAAGCCCTGTAAGCAGTGGCTTAACGCTTCCTGCTGGTTCGTCATCAATGGGTAGAGCTACAGTTGTGGGTGCAGATGGTTCTCGATTGGTAACAGTTGATGGCTGTGTGTACGTTCAATCTGTTTAAGAATAAAAAACGAGAGTGAAAGGATCTGATATGACAAATATTGGACGTCAAATGTTACTTCTCTCTGCTGCAGTCTTAGGCTGCAGCGGAGTTGGAGCTGTGTATAACTCAAACGTGGAAGTCCCGTTTGCAGATCATATCAAGCGAACGGGTGGATCTCACTTGGTCAAAGTTGGTGCAGAGTATGAATATGGCTTTGCTTCCGACAGTGGTTTTGATAGCGGTTCGAATTCTGTAAACGCAGCTCGCGTTTATGCGCCGCGCGAATCTGCTCGAAACATGCTTCTCGACCCTAACTACAAGCAAACATTCCCAACATCTGGCTATGATACAACGCTTTTCCCTGAAGGCTTAGATTGGTCGTTGTGGGGAATGCCTCTTGGGCTTGGAACTTCGTGGGGTGATATGACGGTTGCTGCCAAGCAGCGCCAAACAGCACTTACCCTTTGGGGGCGTGTGACGGTTGATTATGGAACTGTTCCTGGGCAGTTTTTCTTAAGCATGGCAGTGCCGTTCAAGAGTGTTGAAGTTTCAGATGTTACGTGGACAGATCTTACAGATCCAACAGCAGATGGTGCACGCAATCCAGTTTGGATTAGCAATCTTACCAGCAAGTTGGCGGATTACGTAAAAGCTGTTGGTAATCTTGATATTAACAAATGGTCCAAGCGTGGCATGGGCGATACAGAAGTCTACTTTGGCTGGTCCAATTCTTTTGGCCATAGCGATGGTTCGATTCGTAAAGTTGATGTTCATGCATCTCTTGGTCTTTCGTTGCCAACAAGCACACAGCGTAATTACGACTATGCCTTTAGTACACCATTTGGAAACGATGGTTCATGGGGTATTCCATTTAGAATTGGTTATGATGTGAGCCTTGGTGATGATCTCAAGCTTGGCTCTTGCCTTGATGTGTTGTGGTTATCAACATTCAGCAAAGTTCGTCGCCTTAAAACCGATGCAACACAATCTGATTACTTGGTTCTTACTACCGGAAATGTAACAACAACTCCGGGTATTAAGTGGAAAGCTACAACAAGTGCAACCTACAAGCTTTCTGAATCGTTCAGAATCAGCGCAGCGTATAAATATGTTCGTCATGAAGAAGATACATTGTCGTGCCCTCCAACAGGATACGATTTAACTGTCATCAATTCCTTGCAGTCGTTAAAAGCATGGTCGGCTCAAGATATTACGGTAAAAGCTCACTTTGAAGGCGCCTTTGGAAGTACCGAAGAAGACGACAGAGAAGGCAATTCTGTGGTTATGAGTGTGTTCTACACAATGCCAGTTGCTGGTATGCGAACCGTTAAGAACAGTGTTGCGGGCGTAGAATTATATTTTGCGTTCTAAAACAAAATTGCTTAAAAAAGAGGAGGGGCTTAAATCCCTCCTCTTTTTTTCTTTCTTTCCTCTAAGCTAAGCCTTTCTTAAGGGCGTATGTTTGCCAACGCCGCCGCCTTTTTGCGTGGGGTTAAGAAAGGGGTTTTTGTGAAGATTATTCAACGTTTATTGCAATTTTTCTTAATAGTTTTGGTTATGGGGCTTGGGTTTTTTAGCGCAACTCCTCCAACAACCTCTTATACGGCGCAGTGTTATCCTGCAACCCCAAGTTTTGTGGATGCATCAAGTTGTTGGGAATATCGTGTAACAACAACGTTTGATGCTTCTTCTAATGCGTTTTACCTTGGGGCTGTTGAGGGCAATGCAGCCGATTTTACCATTGCGCGTTGTGCGGTTGCAGGTCTTGTGCGTAGCCCATCTTCTTTTCCGTCTATTGTTCAATCGGGTTTGGCGCCTGAGCATATTTACCGCGTGCCCTATAATGTTGCTCAGGGGTTTGTGTCTAATCCTGTTTACGGCGCAAAAATCTGGGAAATGGATTGTTTTTTGAGCGGCACCAATTCGTATGTTGCGGCAATTGTTCAGACTTCTGCAGATGTTGGAATAGGCGGTTCAAAGCTTGTTGTTGTGAACGTGAATGATCCTCTAGAAACGTATGCTGCAACCGCGTATTCGCTCGAAAATGAGACCACGACGGGGGTGGGATCTGCCTCAAGGTTTCTTAAGGTTATTGTGGGAAGTAATCGATCTCTGCCTTCTAAAAAAATTATTTATGTAGTCGTGGGCGACCCAACGCATGGTGAATTTGATACATCAAAACCAACGGTAGGTCTGCGCGGCTTTATGCTGCCTGAGGCGCCTATCACAAGTAATGCACTTGTTGAGTATGATCTTAATGGTTCGTCTCTTTCTCCGGGTAAAGGGATTGCGCTGGGCAATGCGCCCACTTTGATGTCGCTTAAGATGCGAAAATTAACTTCTATGGTGTGGGATCATAGCACGCGTAATTTGTATCTTGGTGGACATATGGCAGACACCACGCTTGGAATTTGTGCGTTTACCATGAACTCTGATGATGTTATTGCATCGTTAAATTTTTATGGTGGAGTAAACCCCGATGGAACACTTATTGCAGGTGCGGGCGCGGCTTGCTTGTGTCCGTTGGTGAGCAAGGTTCATAAAATGTCGTTGATGCGTGGTGTGGGGTCTGCTTCTTCTGCGCAACATTTGGTTGTGCAATCGGGTGAATCTGAAGGGCAGCGTAATAATTTTTATGTATTTCCACTTACTTCTACGGGGCGATTGTTAGATGCTGATGCGCTAGATGATGATGCTTTAAACATCTCTCAGACGCTTTTTGCGCAGCAGACTAATAACGCTTTTATTTCGCCTGAGGTTGTTGTTGGTTTGCAGGAATTCCCATTGCAGCCCGCAGCACGTGTTACTGACATGCACGTTGTACCTTCTGGAGCAACGTATTCTGTGTTTGTTGCTACGTCGGGGGCCGCGCTTCACTCAGAGGTTTGGGCATCTACAGCTACGCTTGATGCTTCAACGGGTGAGCTTGTTTCGTGGGGGGGGTGGAAAAATATTCCACATGCATCGTCTCGTAATGTTACGGCGTTTGCATCTGATGGGATGGGGATGTGGTGTGTGCGTGATCGAACAACTGTAGCGTTTCAGGAATATTTTGAAGACCCTGTAGTTATAAAATCTTCTGCTTTTGGTACAGGCTTTATGGGCGATGGCTCTTCTAGGGTTCGCTTGCGTACGGTTAATGTTCTGGACGGTTCTCAGCGTCAGATTGTTATGGCTGCTCCATTTGGGCCAGATGAAGAGCTTATGGCGTCTGCAAAAAATTATGCAATCGCAACAGGAGTGAGTGCTGTTGCTAGCGAGGTTGCGGCTTTGCATTCACCTATTGCAGGATTTTCTGTGTGGGATGTGGCGGTAAGTGCTACAGGAGATCGATATTATCTTTTAAATACGTTTCCAGATGCTACGTTTACGGGCACAACGGGTGGCCAGATTATTGTTAAAGTTCCAGCTGATGGTTCTGCAATAACATCAATCAGCAGCGCAGCGTTTTCTGTTGCGGGATATACGGGGAATACTGTGAGGGCTAGTTTTTTTAAAGATGGCAACGAAACTCCTGCCGTTTCGCGTTGTATTAAGATTGTTGCTGGAACAAATCCAGCAACGGGGCTGCCTGTTGTATTGTGCTGTATCCCCGATGCTGCTGATGGCGATGTAAATTATTTTAGGGGGAACTCATCGTATGATCGCATTAAGGTTTTGAATGCAGATCTGACAGATCCTGGAATTTCTTGTTCGTATCAAAGCTGTATAAACGGCGCAATTGGCCACCATATGAGTGGTGATATTGATGGACTTCAGTGTGCGCATTGGGATTCTGTTCTTCAGCGGTTGTATCTGGGTGGCAGAAAATCGAGCGGGGCAGATCCTGCGCTTTCTGTTGTAAATTTAGATGGCGGGACCTTGGCGGGTGCTGTTGCATTTACAAGTGGATATGCGGGTGGTGGCGATGGTACAAAAGCTTCTATTCAAGATATTTACCAACTTGCAACATTGCACACTCCGCAGCAAAGTATCTTGCTGTGCGCAGGATCGAGGTCTGAAGATGAGGCGCATACAACTGTTTCTGCAGTGTTTGCGCTTCCTTTGTTTTCTTCGGGAATCAATAAAGGTTCTATTGCAAAAACTGATTATTCGGGTGTTGCTGCAAACACAAATCAGACATGGAATTATTTATTTAGTCGTGGTGATTTGTTCCAGGTAGGGGGCGAACCTGTTTGGAACCAGTATGCCGCGATTATTGATATGAAAGTTATTGGTCAGGATGTTTTTGTAACGGTTGCCAACTCGCCGGGTATTGTTGGGCTTGCGGGTGTTTTTTCGAGTACCGCGATTCCTGATCCTGCAACAGGTGTATTGGCTGGATGGACCCCCTGGGTTGCGGTTGCCGGTCTTTCTACATCAACTCAAAATGTTTTTTTTGATGCTGCCAGCGCTAAAATTGTGGGCGTAGATTGTTCTTCGGGGGCTGTTGTGCAGCCAGCGTGGAAGGCGGTGGTTGATAGTCATTCTTACGACAAGCTTATGAAAGCGATTAATACAGATTTGTCGGGGCGTGGAGGAGTGTATAGCGTTAAGGGCTTTGAAATTTCTGATGGGATAGGATATGGCAACTTCACCGGGGTTTCGTATAGGGCTTCTAATATTGTTGTGGCAACGGCTCATAAACGTGTTGCGTTAGGGTATGTGCACTACAGAGATGGTGGGCGGCCGGGCACGTGTTATACACGTTATAATCCCGATGCTGATGATGAGTATCATTATAAAAGCTATCTGAATGATTCTGTATTGCAGTCGCTAGGCTCAATTTATTGTTCGGCCGTGAGTGAGGCAGCGTATCCTGGGGGTTGGATTTTTGTGGGCGGCGAAAAAGGTGTTGCCGTTTTGCGAGATCCTGTATCGGGCAAGGGTTGGTCGGACGCTAGCTCGCATGGTGTGCCGCAGAGTTTAGCGGATCTTACGGGAACGGGTGTTGCTATAAAAGATATGGAGTGGATAAGGCTGCCGGGAATTTCGGGCCCTGTGTATGGTATGACAACCATTTATGATAAAAATACTCACGCAGAATCGCTTCTTGTGTTTGGTGCGGGAGGAATTACAGCATTTACGACAGATTCTAATAAGTTTAAAGCATCATCTCCTGCGGATTTAAATACAAGCACGCTCTCTGTATTTTCCGAAACTTCAAATGTTTCTGAGCGTGTGTGGG
>JBEITS010000094.1:0-3935 GCA_040374805.1 Campylobacterota bacterium
CTGGATCCTTTTATCTCTATGAAATTAACCCGAAAGTTCTCGTTTTTACTTGTAGCCGTTTTTTGCCACGTTGGCCAGTGTGGCGCCGTTGAGTCTCAAGAATCTGCAGTTGCTGTTGCTGCAATAGATTCAGAGTTTTTGCCAGAGGGTGTGGGTTCTCTTTTCAAATGTGTTTCCTTGGTAGATTTTGAGGCGCACGAAGGGCTTCGTGTTCGTAGGATTGAAATTACGGGCAACGAAAAGACGCGCGATGATGTTATTCTTAAGCAACTTTCTTTTAGCCGCGGTTCCGTGTTGAAGTCTGCAGATCTCAAAGATTCTATTCGACGCGTTGAGGCGCTTGGGTGTTTTATTCGCAACAGTATTTATTGGAAAATACATAAAATTTCGGATGAACGTGCTGATCTTGAGTTAGTTGTTCAGGAGCGCATCGGCGGAACTGCTAATCTTGTGGGTGGGGGCGTGCATAGGCTTGATAGGTTGTATTCTCATTATCCTATTGGCGCTTTGATTGAGCATCCTAATACGTCTGGTCGGGGTGATGTTACAACCGTAGAGTGTGGTACTGCGGGTTCCCCTGCTGGTCTAGTGAAAATTGCATACTATATTCCGTGCATTGCTGGATCAGATGTGAGTTGTGGTTTTGATGCGTATTACAAGTCCAAGGAGCAAGTTTTTTGGAGCCTTTCATACGATTATCCGCGAGAACGAATCGCGGGGGCAGCAGTTTGCGCCGACGTCTTTTTTCCTGAATTTGACTGCGATGTTAAGGTGAAGGGTGAGCTGGGTTGCGAGCAAAGTCATTTGGTAGATGCTGAGTCCTTTGAGCGACAAAAGCGGTCATATTTGCGATTTTATCCTCAAGGTGCTTCTGATACGTATTCGGAATTTGCGTTCGATCGAGTGCAAAACCTAGGCGCTTTTGCATGGGCTGCTGTTTCTGTAGCAAAAGATACTCGTAATCATGTCCAGTGCCCTAGTGAAGGTATGTACCTTGTTGCAGTGAGCAAATTGGGTTTCCCTCAGCTAGATTTTGGTACGTGTTTTGTTAAAAACGAAGCATGCGGCTGTTTCTATTTTCCGCTGATTGGTGAGGAAGATGTAGTGCTCGCTCTGCGAGCAGCTGCGGGAAGTATTCATGATATTTCAGGGGCAGCGCAGATTCCGTACCGTGAATTGTATCAAATTGGCTCACAAGACTCAGTTCGAGGGGCTATGCCGGGTTATGCGGGGCCGCTTCTTATGGGATCTGATGTGAGCACGGACAGACATGCAACGCCGTTGGGTGCGTTGTATTATACCGTCTGTAACGTAGAGCTTCGTAAGCCGCTTTCAGTGTTTCCTTCGTGGGGATTAAGGGCGCGTGTGTTTTATGATGCAGGATGTGGATTTGGCGTTGATACAAAAAATATTCCCGAAAAAACTCGACCATTTTTGAGAAATACTGATTTTAATGTGCGACACGTTGCGGGTGTTGGAATGAGTATTGGTGAAGGGTGGTTCTTTAAGACGAATATCGACGTGGGATGGAAGCTTGATAGAAATGCTTCATTCCAGGAGGTTCCGTTCTTTGTCTACGGGGGACTAACGGCATCTTGGTAGTCTGCATTTTTAGGTAAATTTAAAAAGCGGTTCTTCTTTTTTGAAGGGCCGTTTTTTGTGTCTCAACGGCCAACCCGTGGTAAGGATTGTTTCCAGCGTGTGTCCTTGGCTACTCTGTGAGGCAGGTAGCAGGTCGTGGGGGGCAGAATTATGTACATAAAGCGTCAGATTGGCTTTGTATTTGCGTTGGTATGGTTGGGTGCGTGCCAGGCGCGGGATTATTCGAGCAAAACATTTTTTAGATCTCAGCCCGTGAATATGATGGCGGGTTGCAGCTTTTTCGATTCTCGGCCAGAAGAGCATCTTGTTAAAAACGTTATTTTTAAAGATGTCAGGCTAGAGGTTGTGGCGTTGTATCGTTGCTCGCAAGCGCCAGAAAAACTGGGCGCCTACTTTGCGCCAACTGCCACTAAAAATACGGTTTCTATTGGGGCTGTTACAGAGCGATACGATATTTTTAATCAAAAAATTATTTTCTACGATCCCGAGTCTGCATATGATGCGCCATTGTTGCGTGGAACGTTTGCATTGCGCCCGCGTGAAATTGTGCGGGGTTTTCATGCAAATGCACGTAAGTGGCTGGGGAATTTCTACTGTGATGTGGCATTTACATGCGCCCAGACAGAACACGATTGGCAAATTGATATCTCTGATGCAGTGATTGACCCTGTAACGGGGTTAAATGCGATTTCATTTTTGCAGGGTGGGGTTAAAACAGGCGAGCAAAACCCTTTGCTGTATGGTACGTTTCAGGATCCTATTCCTTCTAATGGCTATGAGATTCTTAATGTAGTTCTTACGAGCGGAGCCGATAGCACAATTGGGAATGGGGGGCGCATTGGTTTGTTTGGAGAGTGCACTCTCCCTGCGGCAAAACAGAAGTACCACAACGAGTTGTTTAGCGCAACGGTTGGAAATGTGGGGCATATGGGCATGGGCTTGGGTATGCGCGGAATGCTTCCGGTGATACGGGGGAGAACATACACGCTGGGATGCTTTACCGTTGCCAAAGCGACAAAGTTTTTCGGGAGCGACGAAAAGCGACTTACAGGCGTCGCCTACAAAACAGAAGTGGGAGACGCAGCCTCGGCCTGGGGACAGTACTTTCTCTCAAAAAAAACAACCTCAACCCTCTATGACCCTGCAATTAACTTGGTTGGGCCTCAAAATCTCGTGGTAAAACCGGGACCTGAGTTTTCCTTGCAGATGGGTGCCTTCTTGGAGGGCTCGCGAGGCATGGTTAGTTTGGGGTATCGAGCGTGGTTTAGAGGGGACGAAGACGTAGCGCTTAAAGACGTCGCGGTTGCCTCATCTGATCTTTATAATTGTGTTTTGGCTACGCAGACTTACAAATTGGCTCCGCACTTAGAAAGTTGCAGAGCTCCAGCAGTTTCATCGCATACATTCTCTGCAGAGTGTGCGATGTATGTGGCGCAATGCTCGGGCACTGTTCATGCTGGTATGAACTATGAAGTTGCCGTAGGTAACGCAGCTTTGAACAACTTCATGATGACTTTTGGGCTGACCGTCGCGTTTTGAAGTAATTATTCATAGTGATTGAGCGTTTTTTGGTCTTGTGGGTGATGCCGAGAAAGACCTATTTCGTGACCATAGGACCTCTGTAATTTTCACCTAGCAATGTTTAAAGTGCTTAAATATCTGTTTTTGGACGTAAATTAAGCGGTTTTCTGATAGGTCTTTGGGGCAGCATTTTTGCATGTAGTCTTGTGAGATCTGGAAAGTAAGCGTTTAGGCGCTCGGTTGTTTTTTTAGAATCCCCGTGAAAAACCTTCAAATTATCGTATTTCTTGGCCTTTTTTTGGCATCTATGGTGGGCTCTGCGGGCTTTCAGAAGCCTGTTTTTGCAACAAAGCTTCATGGCGGTTGCCTTGCGCTTACTGCGGTGGGAGTTGTGTTGGCACACCCTCTTGCGGTTGCTGTTAATGCCTATAAACAGCCTATCCGGGGCTTGGCAAAAGCTAGAAAAACAAGGCTTTTTCGGGCTGTTAAATCAGGTTTTTCTAAGGAAATGTTCTTGGCACCCTTTAAAGATATTTATAGAGTTTTTTCCTCAGAAAGATCACGAAATCTTGCATGCGTGAATGAGCCCAAAAAAATTGATGCTATAAAGAAGTATGTTAAGGCGCACAAGGCCTTTTTGGTGAGCGCAGCTCTTTTTTGTGGAAACGTTATTCTTTCTGCGCGTGCATATTCAGCTTATCGCACGGATATAAATAAGTTTATTGATGCATCTTTTGTGCAAAATGTTACAAGGGGCGAGATGGCATGGTTTTTATCTCTTGCTACGCATGATGAGATAAAAAGTTGGGATA
>JBEITS010000067.1:0-5641 GCA_040374805.1 Campylobacterota bacterium
GTCTTTATATGCCATCACACGATCATAGGGAACTCTAGCCAACAGACCATTGATGGATGTATCTAAAAGAATTCTGGTATCTCGAGCATCAATGATATCAACAGCCGTCCAATGATTTCCCTTATTTTTTGTATAGATCGCAAGAAATGATTCGTACGTAGACAAAGAAATTCCCTGATGAACAAAACTTGCCATGCCCGCCCGGTCTTCAAGCCGCTGGCGAATAACATGGAGTGGACAATACAACAGAACCCATAGCGCATCTTTCTTGCCAATTACATCTTCTAATTCATTGCGACACCGCGAAGATTCAAGAACCGTATCAATAATCACATATCGATAGCTCTCGGCAGCAGACCTGATTGCGTCATAAAAAATCGCATAATCGAGCTTGTGTGCACGAATTTCGTAATTAAAAATTGCATGCCCTGCAACATTTTCGTAATACAAACGTATAAAATCCATAGGCCCCACAGAACAATGCTCATCCCACAAAAGCGTACGCGCTTTGGCTTCAACAATCTTCTGGATATAGTCATCTAGACGCACAATTGCGCAGTCTTCGCCCAAGAGTTTTTTAACAGAATCGGCAGCCGAAGACTTCCCCGTAGACGAAATCCCTGTAATGACAATAAATTTTTGCGGCTCTTTGGTTCTATGCCACATAAAAAACAATGCTCCTACAAGCACCGCCCCCATAAGACTTATAATCAACCGATACACAAACCAATCTACGCGTTGAGCAGACATCGCAACTTCCTTAACGTATTTACAGCACAGGCTTGCCACAAGCTAGCGCATTTACCTCGCAAAACTAAAGGGAGATCTATCATTTTTATATTTCTAGCAACTTTCTCTTGATATCATGTGGCCACGCACATCTTTTCCTTGCAACGAGAAACACTATGAATTCTTACACGCCAACCCCGCCCGAAGCGAGCCAACAATCATTGCGCGATAGATACACCAACCTGGTGATAACCTTTCTTGTAGCTCCCGCACTACTTATCGCATCTATTCTCATTTTAAATATTGTTGAGCATCAGGTTGACGTAGCAAAATTAGCTAAAAAAGCTCCTCGATTTTTAGCCAACCACATTACTCCTGAAGCCGAGCAATTCCCCCTGGTTGCAATTACAGGTCGTGTTTCTTTTAACCACTTACTTGGCGACAAGGCCCACTTACTTCCCGGAGAATATTTGCAATACACGCGAAAGACAGAAGTGTATGCATGGGTAGAAAACCACAAACCGCAACACACTCACGATGCGCAAGGTAGAAACATTGTCCAACCCGGACTCACGTATACCCCCATGTGGACACAAGACCCAACACCTTCAGAAAATTTTATTGAACCAGAAGGCCACCAAAACCCGCTTTTAGAATTTAAAGCAACACCACGCAACATTCACAGCTTTAAGCTAGGAAAGTACACCGTAGAAAGCGCAAAACTACAGCTACCACCACCCGAAATGCTCGAACTTACACCCGATACCGTAGCAATACACCCCGGAGAAAGCATCGCTCATAATGTTATCTACAAACCCAAACACCCCCACACCAACCTAGAGACGCCGCTTATTGGAGACATCAAAACATCGTATGCCGTTGTAGCAGGTGCAGGAAGAACAGCAACTATTTTGGGAAGAATTACAGGTGAAGCAATTACCATGGTCTGCATGCCAAAAGGAACGTCCGCTGACCCGGATGAAACCTTTCAACGATTATTTTGGGGGACCCCTGAAGAAGCTCTTGCAACCCTTGAAGCCGAAGGAACACCGCCAACTTTTTTAGGAAGAACACTTGCATTTATTCTTATGTTTTTTGGATTTTTTGCATTTCTACGCCCCATGAAAACACGTTTTGGATTTTTGCCTGTAACACAACAACCCTCATATCTTTTGCGAGCGCTTATTACTCTTATCTTTTTTGGAGAATGCGTATTTCTCCTCAACATTATTGCCAACCCTTGGTACGTGATAGCAACCAGTGCACTTATGCTGAGTGCAATACTCAGCTGGCTTAGAAAAAACACTTTATAGAAAATGCATACAGCAGAAGGGAGATAGCATAGATTGATACGTGCAATTAATGTTCTACCGATGAAACTACACAGTTATATACACGATCATCAAAGAATATCCTGCCATGCAGGCGCGCTTGTAGCTTAAAAGAACAACTACCCGCAGGAAGTGGTAGTATCCAGCAACCGTGTGTTGCATTAAACTCCACAGTTTCCCAAGGCATACTGTCAAAGTTTGCTATATTATCAATGGTAACCGATTGACATTGTACCTCAATACCAAAGGCCTCAGAATTTATCTTAATCGAAATGAAATCGGTATCGACAAGATAGTTGTCACGCACTATTCCCGCGTTTATCTCGTCGATAGTCCGGCCCAACAAAGGCGTGCTCCCGTTACACACGCTAAACAAACTCTTACCTTCTTCTAATTGGCTCTTATCTGCCTGCACCTCACCACTGAATTTTTTAATGGCGAGTGCAAGCACGCACACCCCCAGAGCTCCCGCAACGGCTCCACCCACAGCATGAGCAAGAGTCCAGCGCGCACCCACATTTTTTTTTACCAACGCAAGAACAGAAGCAGGTATTTTGTCCCACGCTCCATAAATATGTACGACAGTTAATGAAGGTTGTTTTTTTCCAACAGCCACTCCATGTGCTACCTGAACAACAAAGGTTTGCTTAGAATCTGGATGTACAAAACGAACGACAACGTTAGATTTTTCTTTAACTAACTCTGCAAAGTCGCAATCTCCTGAATCACCATAATCATCGACCATCAATGACGGAGCCTTTGAATATTTTAACGCTACAATATTGCTCGTTTCTGGCAACACAGGCGTTTTTACATAATAAACCTGCAACGCAGAGGTGCTAATAACACTCTCGGCAACTGCATCGACAAGTTTTTTTTCGGCAGCAACATGCAATGCCCCTGCCAACAAGAACGCCACAACAACTAATAAATTTCTTTTAACCATAAAAACTCGCGCGCTAAGCATCATTCTGCAGCACCCATCCAAAATACTCCTAAAAAGGGTGCCCGTATAAAAAAAGTACACAACATCATATATTGCTGTTTTTTAACAAAATCGCACCAATCATTGCTAAAAACCTGCTACAAGCAGAATTTTTAAGACGCAAAACAAAGAACTTGGCCCTCATTCTCATGCCCCCCCAAAAACGGTTGCCCTTAAAATGTTGCGCATAAAAAACACCGCATGTTGCACCAAATAATCGCTAAAAAAGATTCTTATCTCATATTCTCTTTAATGCATGGCAATCTTCTGGATATCGGAAAAAGCATGGATTCTTACTCAAAAACCACTGCAACGAGCTGGTTTAGCAATTTTATGGGATCGCTTTCGGGCATTATTATTGGGCCCCTTCTTTTTATCGCAGCCGTTATTGGCCTTTATTTTGTTGAAGGCCAAATCAATTACGCAAAACTTGCAAAAAATGCTCCTGTTTTCGCTGCCGCAGAAAATAACCCTAACGCAGCCCAATACCCTCTAGTCGCAATAAACGGAACTGTAGCTCTAGAAACAACCCTTGGAGATGGCTCATACCTTATTCCTCAGAAATATTTAATGTACGAAAAAAGAACAGAAATCTACGCCTGGGAAGAAACGAAGAGCAGCTCAACCATTAATGATTCTTACGGAAAAACAATAACAAGAGACACGGTTACATACTCCCAAACTTGGACAACCAACCCAAGACCCAGCAAAAGCTTTGAACACCCTGAAGGACACGAAAACCCTGCACCGCTTGTAAATCCTATAACAAGCGGAACGCAAGCAATCTTTAAACTCGGAACATACACAGTTTCTACAAATTCATTAGAACTTCCCGTCCCAAAGCCACTGCAACTCTCACCCGCAACCGTAACGGTTCAAGCTCCTTCACTCATTGCAGATAATGCAATTTATACCTTTATTAATGCCAAAAGCTCTCCTGACAAACCGCAGATTGGCGATATTAGAACAACCTACAGCGTCCTTTGCCCCGACCAACAAAACGCAACTGTTTTTGGTAGGGTCGAAGGATCAAACATTTCCGTAGCACTCTTAAACGAAATTTCTTCGAACCTCTCAAGCGAAGGAACCTTTAAGCGTTTATTTTTATCTTCCCCGCGCGAAGCGGTTGCCACAATGAACTCTGAATATGCTCAAAAACTACGCTGGGGACGCTTTATTACATTTTTTGTGATGTTTCTTGGGCTCCTAATGCTGCTCAGCCCCTTTTCTACCTTCTTAAGTATTATTCCCATTATCGGGGGACTTGCAGGAATGGCTGTTTTTGCCACAGCATTACTTGTTGCAGCTTTGTGTTTTGGACTCACACTCATTCTTTTTAATGTGATGCTTGCACCATTCTATGTTCTTGCTATTTTGATGAGCCTTATTGGATTATTAACGTGGTTTTTGAAAAGAAAACACGTTGAAACCACATAAAAAAAGAAAAAGCCAGCAAGGTGAACGAATGTTCTTCCTCACTGGCTCTCGCTCTGTTAAGGCACAGATTACTTAGATTGGATTGCCGGGGAGGCTCAAGCAATCAAAGACTGTGCCTACCACAGAATTTAAAAGTCTTCAAAAGATATCCCTCATGCTATCACGCATAAAAAGACTGTATTCCCCAATGTTTTTGCAACAAAAAAGCGTCACTTTTAAGATTTTTTGTCAAAGCACGCATTTCTATATGAATCGAAAATCCTAATTTTTCTAAAATTTTTCTCGAAAGGCTCGCAAAGAAACACCTTCTGAATCGGCCCTTGCGAAGAAAATACTGCAAAAATAAGATTTTTGCCTTGCCCATGAACACTCAAACGACAATTGAAACCCTATGGGGCGCAAATAACAGACATAAAAATTTCAATATGTAACATGCAAAAACTATTTTTTGCAAAAAAGCGCGTTTTTTGCGGAAGAAATAAAAACCACCGCTTACACAAAAAACAGATATCCTTCAGTGCTAAGCGAATACTTTAACAAGAGACACAGATGACGAAAAAACTTCTTACTTTTATAACACTCACAATCTTTTTCATGTCATTTTTTCCACTTTCTGCGATGGATGGTTCTACCGCAGGAAGAAGAGCGCCTTCAAGCACAGAGAACAAGTCTTTTTTCGCAGGACTTCTAAAGCGCTTTACAACGGACAGCTCCAAGCTAACACCGGGATTACTTGATCAAAAAATCAGCGATTTTTTGATCCTTACCCCCATAGACGGTGATGGCTCTCCCACCGACGCCATGGACGTTGCTATACATGAATTATCTTTCTCGATTGCACTCACTATGGATATTGCCCCTGAAGATGCCACCCAGCTCCTTGAAAAACTAAAAAAGCTCTCAGAGGGTGATTTGATCTATTGCTCCAACAAAATTCAGGAACAATTTTTCAGCGGACTTACGTCGGTCCCCCAAGCCGGGGTTACCATCGATCCACTTGTTGAAAAACTCGCATTTCAAGCAGGTGCATTACTTCAACAGAAGATTTTAAGAGCTGAAACATCCACACCCTCAAAAAGCCGCACTACCTTTAACCCAGGCGGTAGCCCATCAGAACATGAACGTAATAAAACCGCCTCCACACAAACAAAACCCAAGA
>JBEITS010000146.1:0-1516 GCA_040374805.1 Campylobacterota bacterium
CCCTTACAGAACATGGGTCTCTGGCGAAAAAACAGAAAATCCTGTCATTAAAAAAGGCCATCCTTTGGTAAATACAGGAAAACAAATTGGAGTGCCTGCAAGCGGGGTTCTCACAACAGTCGCCATCCGTATGTGCTTAAAGTACTTAATAAAAAAAAGAGTGATTGCACCACTGTCAAAAAACATCTCAAAGCCACACGAAAAACTTATATACGTCGTTTTACTTGCTCCGCTAGCAATCGGATTCGGCGCAACCATTTGTGGTTCTGCTGCATCCTTCACCGATTTTAAACTTGCCCCAGAACCTGGCAATGGCATCAAAGTTGTTATCAATTACGTCAGTCCAGAAGCTGCATAACGCATAGACCTTTTAAAAGGGGCTTGTTTTAAAAACAGGCCCCTTTTTTTATTTTCATACGATCAAATCAAACCCGAGAGAACACTTTCTGCACCCTTAGGCGCTTCTTATCTTCGAGAGCAACCCAATTACTCAACAAACTAACCGTGCTTTTTCTGCGCAAACCACCAAAAGTAACCCCGATTTTTACGCATGCCTTGTTAAAACCAACCGTCATTTTTATACTTAATCCATACGAAATAACCCCGTTTTTTATACATGGAATCCTATGAAGCGTCTTGTAGACTATTTTTTGCTTGAATGGAAACATGAACCCGCACGCAAGCCCTTACTGCTACGGGGAGCCCGACAAGTGGGCAAAACCTATGCCGTGCGAATTTTAGGAACAACATTTCAAAATTTTATAGAAATTAACCTAGAACAAGATGAAAAAGCTCGAGCCATAATCGAGCGTGATCTGGATATTAAACGCATCATCCTGCAACTATCAGCTCACCTCAATAAAGACATTATTCCGGGAAAAACATTACTCTTTATCGATGAAATTCAACAAAGTCCGCAGGCTATCACTGCCCTGCGATATTTTTATGAACAAATGGCAGATCTTCATGTAATAGCCGCAGGATCATTGCTTGAATTTGCCATTGAACAGGTTGGCATGCCTGTTGGACGCATTTCTTCGCTCTATCTTTACCCGATGTCTTTTATGGAGTTTCTAGCCGCGCTTAAAAAAACGCAATGGATACGTGCAATCCTCTCTCAAGCTACCAATGCTCCTATCTTTGAAGAGCTCCATGCAAGCCTCATGGATGCACTTAGCATTTACCTAGTAGTCGGGGGAATGCCGGAAGCAGTCAAACAGTGGGTTGCCACAGAATCTCTAAGAACAATTGCAAAAATCCATGCCGAGCAACTTGATACTTATCAACAAGATTTCAGTAAATACGCTAAAAAACACCAAATTAAATACCTTGCGCTCCTTTTTGCGCAGGCAGTAGAGCAACTGAGCGGAAAGTTCATGTTTGCACGCGTGGGAGAGTATCAAAAACGCGAGCTTTCTCCCGCCCTTGAATTGCTCGAAAGAGCGGGGTTAGTTCATAAAATCTTTAAAACCGCAGCACAAGGGCTTCCCCTAGGCGCCCAGATAGATCTAACAGA
>JBEITS010000106.1:0-3301 GCA_040374805.1 Campylobacterota bacterium
AGGCTTGGCTGACAAGCTTGAACATTTCTTCAGCAACCGTGTATTCATTGTATGCAGCAAATTTTTTAGCTTTTTTTGGATAGGCCGTATTTAAAATCGTTCTACCTTCTGTGACATGAGATGTCTTTTGTAGATCCGATAACTGATTAAGTTTCCACTTATCGGGATGCCATTTGAATGCGAGTTTGCGATAGGCCTTTCTAATGTCACCATCAGAGGCATTTTTTGTAAGTCCCAGAATTTCGTAATACTTGGGTGTATCTTTAGAATAGCTTGCTGTGCCTCCATAACCGTGCCCGCTATCGCCTTCTTGTGTGCCTGGGCCTTCTTGTGTGCCTGGGTAAGCTTTTTTAAATCCTTCAAAGAAGTCCTCTGCGCTCGTGGTGAAGGGGTTGAAGTTTTCGGCAAAATCGAACCATTCTTCTTGCGACATGTTACGGGCTTTGTGTATTGTGCTGGTTATTGCGCGTCTGCCCGCGGTTGTTCCTACAATGCCCACACAAACAACAGCAGCTGCCGTTGTTATTGTTCCAAGATTGCTATCGATTATGCTTCCCGCGTATTTGGCTAAAAGATTATCGTGTAAAAGTGTTGATCTCAGCATGTTTTCGATGTACTTAGGCAGTTTTTGCGCGTGCGCCTGAGCATGGATTTTTACAGTTTCTTCGTGCGTGTCATCGTTGTGGGTGCATGTAATGGCTAGAAAAACATCTAGTTTTTCTGCGGGGAACGAGAGCGTGAGAGTTGTTGATGTCTTGGGATTTAAAATGGAAAAAATTTTTTCGACGTTAAGATGTTTTTTTCCATAGTTGCATGCCCAGGTATGGGTTGGCGCATAGAATCGGAATGCGTTTTTAAGGTCAGAAGTCTCTGCCACAGAAAATCTTACGGTGTGTTTTGATGGGCTTTGGGTGTCTGTTTGGTTGTAATAGAGTTCAAGCGTAGTTTTTCCACGTTTTTGCATGAAAAAAGGTTTTTTATCTATGATGGATGCCGTTTCTGCGCATTTGGCCTCGGATGTAACCAAGAAGTTTCCTGCAAGGGCAAGGTAAAAAATAAAGCATTTGAAACGAAAAAAATTAAACATTTTTGTAGTTTTAGTTCGCATAAAAAACTGAATAGATTGTTTTAGGTTACGCTCTTGCCTGGTTTTTGTAAGGGGGTGCTATGATTTTCATAAGAAATGACCATGTTTTTTAAAAAAGTGATGGTTTGTGTTGCTATCTGAATGAAGGGGGCAGAAACTTTTTGAGTGCTTTTATGAGCCCATAATCGAGCACGAGATGCGAGAGTGCGCCTGCGATGAAAAACATGTGATACATCGGAGAAAGTGTGTGGATGGTGGGGAAAAGGCCCTGCAGCCCGCGGGCGATGATCCAGGGAGTTGCAATAAGAACGTAGGGATTGTGCATGGGGCCGCGGTGGACAACCGCTAAGGGGAAAAAGCACATAAGAAGTAGCCACGCCAGGCTATTCCACGCGCGCTGCGTAAATGCCATAGCGGCTATGACGAGCGCCAGCATGTAAAAAACCTGTTGTCCTTTGCTTTTGATATCAACATCGGGGAAAAGCGCTCCAAAAAGTGTAAGCGCTAAACAAACGGTTTCTTGCGGGACCGAGTAGGAGGTAAGGGGTATAAGAACATGGCGTACGATTACAAATGTTACAACTCCACCCACAAGGTGCCCTCTGTATCCTGACATGTTTTAATCCAGGTTAAGAAAGAGAGAATGCTTGGCAAGATAGGCTAAAAAGCCTTCCGGTGGGCGTCGTTTTGCATCAACCCCGTTGTTGGCAAGTTCATCTGCCTTGGTAT
Source organism: Campylobacterota bacterium (assembly GCA_040374805.1). GTDB lineage: Bacteria > Babelota > Babeliae > Babelales > VHBT01. The sequence continues at coordinate 1,817 of JBEITS010000106.1, forward strand.
TAAATTCTCGTAAAACATGTCCAAAAGAGCACGAAAAGTTTTTTGAAAGATCTTTTATAAGACCTGCCATGATTTTAAGTGTTGGGTCTTTAATCTTCCAAACGCCGCGCATTTGGCTCATAAGAAGGAGTGAATCTCCGGTCACCGAAACATGGTAGTGGCTTTGTTGGGCAGGAGTGAGCTTGGTTGAGAGAAAGTAGAAAGCATAGAGCAAAGCTGTGTATTCGGCTTGGTTGCAGGTTTGATTTCCGGTGAAAAAACCTGTTTCAATAACAGCCGTACCCTCTGCATTGTGGCAAAAAATACCAATCCCTGAAGCTCCTGGGTTGCCGCGAGATGCGCCATCCACAAAAACTTTAAGAATGCGTTTCTGCTTTGGGTCCGGCTGCTCTGAAATCATCTTTTATGCCTTAATACGATGCTTGGCGCTCGGGAGTATCCAATGTTGCACAAAGTGCTCCGTTGTAAAGCAGCCTGTAGCAGCTTCTGCATGCAAGAATGTCGCCTGCTTTGATGCGGTGGAGATCTTTTTCTACCACAGTGTAAAAACAAGCGCCACAAACCGAGTTGTTGATGGCAACAATAGGGTTTGCAACAGAGTTGAGCATTCGGGCATAGCGAGTTTGCCATTCGGTAGGGATTTGGCTAAGCGCCTCGTTCCAGGTAACTTCGCTCGAAGAGAGTTTGTTTTTGAGTTCAGATGCGGTTTTTGCGCATGCTGCAAGCTCAGATTTAATAGCTGCTTCTTCTTGGTTAAGTTTAATTTTAGCCGATGCAATGCTTTGTTTAAGTCCGGTAAAGGTATTCCAAGCTGCTTCAAGAGCACGTTCAAGGTCGAAGCGTTGGCGAGCAAGAAGAGCAAGTTCTTTTTCGAGCGCTGCGGTTTCCTTTATTTTTTTGAGCGTTTTAAGCTTTTTTTGAAGCTTGTCTTCTTGTTCTTGTGTAGATGCAAGTTCTAGATCGATTTCGTCGATTTCTTTTTGAGCGTGTTTTATCTCAGCATCAAGAGAGGCTTGCTTTTGTCCAAGCAGTGCAAGAGAGGCTTCTTTCTGTTTGATAGATTCTGATTGTTGTTTGACGAGACCTTGGGTGCCAGAAATTTTTTCATGGGCCAAGGACAATGCTTTTAACTTTTCAACTAATTGTATTGAGCTCATGGATATTCCGAATGTTGGGCGGACAATAGGCCTGCGTGGTATGTCGAGTCACTAACGAACTTACTGCGAAGGCAAGCCTATGAGGGCTGTGCGTTCTTCGTAAGCTAATCTTCATCAGCATACCCGAATAACGACGAGGTTGTGAAGTGCAAAAAAACGCTAAAAGTGATAGTTTGTTGGTGCAATTGTGCAATTTTTAGCGTTTTTTTGCATGTGCCCCAAAGTGCTGATTTATCCACGGTTTTTTGTCTTTTTAAAAGCACGATCTCTTCAATTAGCAATCTTTTTTGAGTTTTTTAAGCTGTTTTTACGTGGGGTTTTTGGAGGG
>JBEITS010000004.1:0-20931 GCA_040374805.1 Campylobacterota bacterium
CAAAACACCGCATCCTTAAAGAATCGCTCACCACGGGCCCTAAAAAGGGTCAAGGCGAGCTACTTTTTAAGGAAAAACGATGCTTTTTAAAAAAATTAAACAAAAAACACTCCCTCTTTTTGTCCTGGCCGGGATATTAAGTGGGCTCCCCACGCACCTTTTTGCAGCGCTAGACATCCAGCAACTAGCACGCGAGCACGCGGGAGTATCTGCAGTTCTTGATAGCCCAGAGCCGTCAGCGTTCAGACAAACAACCTCATTTGTGTTGCAAAACTTTGGCGTTGTAGACGTTGGGGATTTTAATACAAAAGAAGACGATGCCGAAGAAACAAAAATTAGACTTTTTGATCTGAAAGCAAAATTCAAAAAAGCAGAAGCTGATACAAAAAAACTTGCCGAAAAGCTTGCAGAAACACCCCGCCAAGAACAATTTGCCATCGGCGCAAAACTTGCAGAATACGATCCTGCATACAATGCAGCAAACCCCGGCAAAGATAACATTGTGTCTGTGGACTTACTTCGCGAATTACAATTCTTAAACGCAGACTACCAGTCGATTCTCAAAGCCATCTCACGCACCACCACAAAGGGTGGCGATTTAGCGATTATCGCACTCGTCTCTAAATGTTGCGATAATGTTTCTGTAATTACCCAACGGCGCGATTTCATTAAATTTTTAATCGAAAACCCTCTCATCTTAGAAACTCTCAGAGAACAACTTACCGTCATTAAACAAGCCGAACCGCTTCTTTTTTCCAACTACCGCCCCTTCAAACAAGAACGCCTCAAAACCATCGTTAAAGGAGGTCTTGTTAAATCACTCGTCAAACAACAATTTGCATCGCGCCCCGACGCCGAACAAATTGCAACACAAGCTGAACTGATTTGGAAGCCTGTAGGCTCATTTTTGCTTTCCTCTGGGCTCTCGCTTATGGGAATTATCGACCTTGCCCGATCGCTTAATTCCAACGGAAAACGACTTGCCAACTTTGGAAACTACGCTCAATTGGGTGTAGAATTTGTTCAAAGTGTTCCTCTTGCAAATATTCCCTTCAAAATCATCCGCCACCTTTCCGAAAAACGCGCCTGGCGATCATTTTTAGACCAAAAAATAGTCAACCGCCCAAGAACAGATGAAGAAAACCCCTTCCAGACCATTGCAGACGGGGCCACAGCCTACAATCAAAAATTTGCACCCTATCGCTGGTGGGAAGGCAATTTTTGGGACAAACAAAAGCATAACTTTGAAAGCTTTTATGGACCAACAACAGAAACTCTCGCGCACTCAGACGCACCAACAAACAACCCTTTTGCTATAGACGCAAGCAAAGATCTCGTTCGCCATATTCTTACTGTAGAAGACGATAAATGCACAGCTGAACTCGGATTAGGTGTAAACCGCCCCGACCATTTTGCAACCGCACCAACCCCTCATGTAGCTAGCTTACGAGCAGGTTCTGCTACTCCAGAACCTAGCCCAGAGCACACCGCCGAAGCTGGATATGGCACAGCTGGAGTTCCGTCAAGAGACGAAGCCGAACAAAAAAAATATCCGAACACGATAAATCTCCTGCAATAAGCGTGACAACAACACCCGTAAAAACAATTAATGATCAAGATCTCGTTAAAAAAGCAAACACCCTGCTAACTCACTGCGGATACCTCCCCCAAGAACGCAATAAAATTTATAACAAGATTGCCATCTTAGGTTTAGTTGCAATTGTAGCCCTTGCGCTTCCAACGCTTGAAATGAGCTATAAAGATTACATGGCTAACTATCTCGATTTAAAAAATCTGTTCGATTCTGTTCAATCGCCCTACAATATCTACCAAGCCGCTAAAGACATGTTTGCGCTTCTCGCCGGACAGCCAGAAACGCGCCATCTTTACACAAGCTTTATTCCCTCACAGGCCCCTGCATGGAAACACTTTCTTAAACTAGTGACATCTCGAACCTTCAAAAAATCATTTGGGCCATTTGATCTAGAATTTGTACGCAAAAATCATGGAGAGGTTGTTCAAGCCTATGAATGCTTAACCAAATCTCAGGCTGAAATTGGTGAACTAATCCGTTTTTACGGAGAAATTGATGCCTATGTTTCTATGGCAACATTGGTTAAAGAATTCTCTGGGACCAACAACAATCAAGGAACTCCCGTGCGGTACTCCGCTGTAGAGTTTATTGAAGACAGCAAATATCCTCGATTTGAAGCTGAATATTATTGGAACCCCATGTTCAAGTCAGAAAAAGTTATCCCCAACATCATCAATTTGGGTAAAGACGGACTTGCTCGCAACGTCATCGTTACAGGCGCTAATGCCGGCGGAAAATCTGGCAACCTTAAAGCAATTTTAACAGGCATCATTTTAGCCCAAACATTTGGGTTTGCTCCTGCGCAAAAGCTCAAGATGACCGTGTTTAGCAACATTTTAGCCACGCTTAAAAGCAATGATGACGCAGCCAACAACAAATCGCGCTTCCAAGTTGAAGCCTATGAAATGGCAAAAGTTATGCAGCGCATCCTTGATACGGCCTCCCACAAATTCACTGCCGTCTTCTCTGATGAGCTGTTTGCAGGAACAGAAGTAGACCCAGCCATTGCCCTCTCACGCCGCATTTGCCTGAGCATTGCAGGGATGGATAATGTAATGTACATGCTTGCAACACACTATAAAGACCTCACAAAACTTGAAGTTCTTACACATGGGGTCTTTAAAAATTTCAAAGTTGAAGTTATAAAACTACCCGATGGATCTCTCTTTAGACCGTACAAGCTTGTAGAAGGGATTGGCGGAACCAACATTGCTTTTGACGTTTTCTTGGAACAATTAGGCGAAATAGGATCCAAAACCGACTATCTCTACAACATGGTTCAGCAGGCAAAAGACGACCAACATTCGTTTGAGCTGCTTAACCCGGTAAAAACGCTCGGGAAAGAAGCCTTTTTTACTGACAGAAAATACGTTTACAAAAAATAACGGCTAAAAAACGTAAAATTTGCTTAAAAGCTCCGAAAACTGCAAACCGCACAAAAAGAATTACAATAGGGAGAATTAACAACTTATAGCGCTCGTTACATGTGTATAAAAATAGGAATAAAGAAAATAATGAACCATAAAAAAATTACGCTCTTACTCGCATTGATGAGCATGGCAGCACCCGTTGTAGCCAAAGCTCCTCGCGCAGAAACATTCGATGCAGTAAAACAAATCTTCACAACAGATCTTTACATGCGCAAAGACAAATCACTCCCCTCGAATGCCTCCAAAGAACAACTCGATGCCGCTGGCGAAATCCGCTCAAACAACACGCTTGCGCTCATTAAAATTTTTACCCACAATCTTTTGCCCGCAAAAAAACGTACCCCTGTTGAAATGATCTTTCCTACCAGCTTGTTGGTAGACGCTAATTTCTTTAGCGCAGAAAAAGAACACACCGTGTTCTCTCGTATTGACGAATCCTTAACTCAAGCAGGGCAAGTTGTGCTTGCAGCAACTCTTGCAGAAGGAACTAATGACCTTGCTGTTCTTGAACGCCGCGCAGAAATGATCCGCGAACTTGCAGCACACGAAGAACTTCGCTTCAGCCTTGCAAAAACCTTCAAAAACTATGCAAAACACGAAAAAGAATTACTAACAGCTTGGTCGAGCACGGAAGGAACAACCCTTCGAAAAATTCTTGCCGAAAATACTGAAAAAACAGGCAAAGCGGCTTCAGCATGGCGCAAGGTCCGTAATGTAATGCTTCATGCTACAAAAACAGTTCCTGCACTTACTTTTGTAGTAGCCGCAGTGTTCGCAAAAAATATGACGAGCTATACAAAAGAAAGAAACGTATTCCTCGCAACACTTGCAACCAACGCAGCAGGGGCAACAAAACTTATTTGCGATTGGGCAAATGCTCGCATCAACAAAAACATCGCACACAGCGAACTTGTTGAGCGATCGATCAAAGGCTTTAATGCGCTTGTTGAAACCGTTAATACACTTGAAGTAACACTTCTTGAAAACGTAAAAAAAGCAAGCTTACCAGAAAGCTTCACAACAATTGCTGAACAAAAAGCAAGCGTTGCTCAACTTGTAACAGACCTTAATGCTCTCGTTAAAAACGGCAGCAGCATGGCAGCAGCAAGAATGTTGCTTGCTTCAGAAAACACTGCTCGCATTTCGGCCCTCATTTCGTTTGTTGGCGAAATTGATGCATACCTTGCAATGGCAACTCACTACGATAAACATCGCAAAGCAGGCAAAAACTTCAGAACCGTTAACTCCGATAGCGAAGGCATTGTTGTTGATTTCTGTACCTTTAATACCACCAGCCAAACCCCCTACATCAAGGCTGAAGGTTACTGGAACCCTATTATCAAAGATATCAGCACCACAAGAACAAGCAGCATCGAATTAGGTGGCGATGGCCAAGCACGTGACGCGATTATTACCGGTCCAAACGCTGGTGGAAAATCGATTGCGCTTCGCGGCCTTATCAACCAATTAATCCTCTCGCACTCATACCACATGGCATGGGCGCGCAAGTTTGAAACAACACTTTTCAAGCTTGTTATTGGCGAACTCAACAACATCGATGATCCAACAAAGGGTCAATCTAAACTTGTTACAGAAGTTCTCACCATGAATGAAATCATCGACAAAGTAAGCATGCTCGACCGTTCAAAGCGTGAATTTGCTTTCATTGTTACCGATGAACTTATGACAGGAACAGAGCCTAAACCAGCTGTTGGTATTTCGTTTGAAATGTGTGAAGTGTTTGCAGAGCTTGATAACGTAATGTACATCCTTGCAACCCACTACACCGAACTAACCTCACTCGAAAAAACAACCAACGGCATCTTTAAGAACTATTGCGTAAAAGCATACATCACTAAAGGCGATAACGGCGTAAACCAAGTTACCTACCCATACAAGCTCTTCTCGGGCGTAGGGTCTGTAAACGTTGCACTTGATATCATGTTGCTCCAAATGCATAACCGCGACATGACCAACAACCGCTTCTATCCAAAACTTTGCGAACTTCAAGCAAGAAACGAAGCTGCGGGCGAACCTGGCGTAACGGCATAAAACGAACACACGAACACCTGGATTTTACACACTCAGAAGAGGGCGGCCTAAAAAACCGCCCTCTTTTTTTTCTTCGATACATCAAAATTAAATTGAAAATAACCTGCGCGCGTTGGCAGTTGTTGCAGCAGCAACTTCTTCTTGCGTGCAACCCTTAAGCTCAGCAATTTTACGTGCGATGTAAACCACAGCCTCGGGGACATTTTTTGTCCCACGCAGTGCCTGGGGAGGCAAAAATGGAGCATCTGTTTCGAGCACTAATTGCTCAAGTGGAGTAACGGCAATAATGCTGCGTAGCCAGTCGTTTTTAGGATAATAGATAGGTGCATCTACGCCCAAAAGAAACCCGCGCGAAAGCGCTTCATCTGCAATTGCTTGGCTTTGCTGAAAACAATGCAAAACAGCTCGAATATTTTTCCCAAATTGCTCAAGAACGCGAAGTGCTATTTCAGCCGATCTATCAACACCAATTTGGTCGCGAATATGCAAACTTAAGGGCAAGTTGTTTTCGAGCGCAAGTTCGATCTGGGCCTTAAAAACATCTTTCTGGAGTTCTAGTTGAGATGCATCACGAAAAAGATCGATTCCCGTTTCGCCAACACCCACAATGTTTTTATCTTCATCTTGAGAAAGCATTTTTTTAAAAGCAGCAATATCTTCGCGCCAGTTGGCGTGCGCATCGGTTGGGTGCAAGCCCACGGTTGCCCAAACACTCGAATAACAATTGGCTAGAGCAACAGAATATTTGCTTCCAACAAGGTTAGTTCCAACGCAAATAAAGTCTGTAACACCCTTACTTTCTGCGCGTTGAACAAGGTCGCCAACCGCATCAATCTCACTTTGCGTCAAAAGATCTTCAAAGTTCATGCGAAGCAAAACATCCAAATGACAATGTGTATCGATATAATTTACTGACATTGCTTTTGTATACTCGATTCTATCGTAATTAAGCTCTTACCATCATATCAGAATCCCCGCGCAGAAAAACATTTCATCAGAGTTTCTCAGCTGCCTTGACAAAGGGGATAACAATCTCTACATTTCGTTCCCGGCGGGGCACCACTGTTTTTTGTATAACAATGTTTACGGGGAGTATTGTATGAAGAAAAGTGAACTGATTGAAGCGATCAGCGAAGAAACTACTTTTAGTAAAAAAGATATTACACGCGTAATGGCTTCTTTTACACGCATCATTGAGCGAACACTCAAAAAAGGCGGCAAGATTTCTATCGCTAACTTTGGCGCTTTCTGGACCTCTCGCAGACCAGAAAGAGTTGGAATTAACCCAGCAACCAAAGAAAAAATTATGCTTCCGGCAATCAACGTTCCGCGCTTTAAAGCTGGCAAGCACTTCAAAGAAAACGTCAAATCTATGTAAGACCTTGTTACCTAAACCGTAACAAACTTACACAAGAAAAGGGTGGGTGGCACTCAGTCACCTACCCACGTTCTTCAATCTGAACAACCGATCCACCACTTCTTTTATCAACAACGATATGAACGGGGAAATTCTCTTTAAGCCGTTCAAGGTGAGAAACTACAATAATTTTTTCAAAATCACGCTGAACCGCAAACAATGCCTGAGTAAGCCGAGAAAGCCCTTCCTCATCTTGAGAGCCAAATCCTTCATCGATAAATAATGTCTGCAAATGTGTTCCTGCTCTACGCGCAAGCAGTTTTGAAACCGCAATTCGAAGTGCAAAATCGATCCTGAAGGCCTCTCCCCCCGAGAACATTTCATAGGGCCTTACGCCAACGCTATCGGAAATTTGAATATCAAGCGTCTCGCGCACACCGCCACTTTTAAGATCTCTGAGTGATTCAATAAAAATCTGCATCTGATTATCGGTCAGCCGCGCAAGCAAGGCATTTGCTTCATGCTCAACCTCAGGCAATATTTCTTCAATCAGCAATGCCTGAATGCCATTTTTACCAAACGCATCCACAAGCATCTCGTATTCTTTTTTCTCTTGTGTGAGATGCTCTATCTCAAGCAAGCTTTCGTCTCGCTGAATCTGTGCCGAAAGAGCTCGCTGCTTACGCTCCATAAGACTTCCCAACGAGCGCGATGTTTGTTCGCGCTCTTGCGATAAAACACCTTTACGCGCTTCCAGCTCTCGCAATTCCCCCCCCCCATCATCCGATGAAGATATAATCTGCAACAAGCCGCGCAATGTTTCTTTTTTCACACCAGATTCGTGCCGAATCCGCCTAATTTCCTGAATACACTGCAGAGCTGAATGGCGCAGCCGAAGACTTTCTTCAAAATGAACTGCTCGTTTCTGTGCATCACTTAAAATGCTATCGAGCTGAGCAAGGCGCGTCTTAAGCTCTTGGTGCTCATGGGCATCATATTCAACCAATGCAATTTTTCTAGAAAGTTGGTGAACTTGCGTCAGACGCAAAAAAATGCGTTCATCTGTTTTTAGCGCCACATCAAATGCAGCGTCACACGCCAAAGTATCTTGCTCCAACTGCGTTAAACTACGCTCAAGATCGTTCAACTGAGCTACAACCTCTCGCTCTTTTGCCCGCAAACCCTCAAGCTCATGTTCTACAACAAGCACTTCCCTATTAAACCTTATTAAATCTTGTTCAAGGACCTGAAACGAGCTACACAGCCGAGCATCAAGTTCGAGCTGCGAACGTTGAGCCTTGAGCACTTCTTCGAGCGATTTAAGCACAGAAATTGCACGAGCAAGCTTGTGCTGAGCTAATCGCTCTTGTTTTCCCATCTGATGCAATAAAAACTGTTTACGTTTAAGCGTTAAAAGCTGCTCGCACAAAGGGCACGCAGGGCTTTCTACCAAGCCTACAACATCTTTGCGCTCAGCCAATTCCAAAAGCGCCGCCTGAGCCATAGAGCGTTTGCTTACGCATGAATGATAAAAGGCTTTACGCTTTTCAAACAACTTTCTGCTTGCATCGTATGCTGTTTCGATATCACCACGTTGGGCAAGTTGATTAATGCATGCCACTCGCTGGGCAATAAGTTCTTTGTGCTGATGCTCTATGCGCTGAATGCGCCCCGCAAGATCTGCATGAGCAGACAAAAGATATTTTTTTTGAGTTAAGGCTTCATTTTTTTTGCGAACAATCTCTGTTTTTTTAAGCTCAAAATTGTGCTTAAGCTCCGTTTGAAGCACAAGAATTTCTTTATTTAAAGCCTCACGCAACGCAGAGGCTTCATGCAACGTTTTTTCGGCCGCTGCTACAACATCAAACCGCGCAACGCATGCTGAACGCTGAGCAAGAAGTGTATCGAGCGGTGGCAATCCAATTAATTTTGCATGCAACGCGCGCCAAGAATGAACATATGCCAAAAGTTTTGTAATCAACGCTTGCTCATGAGCAGCACTGCTCTTAAGTTCTGCATCAGCACGAGCAGCATCTTGACGCACCGAGTCAACTTTTTGAAAACGAAGTGATGAAATTTCTAAGTCTTTAGAAAGAAGTGCAAGCGCATCATCAAGGCCTTGAGCTTGCTGCTGCATTGAAGCTAGATCGACCTCAATTGCCGGCAATTCGCCCGCAACACGCAATGCCTGGTCTGCCCCAAATTGTATCTGAAGAATTTTTTGGGCAAATTCTTTGCTCCGCTCAAGAGCTTGTGCTGCCCGAGCGTCAAACGTTGCAAGACCAATAATCGACGCAATAATTTCCTTACGCTCACGAGGCGTTTTCTTAGAAAATTCATTCGACTGCCCCTGACGAAGAAACGATGTGCTTACAAATGTTGCAAAATCTACGCCAACAATTTCTTCTATTTTTTCCTGCGTTGCGCGAATAGATTTATCGGTCAAAGTAACATAATGGTTGAGGTTTATATCAAAAAGCTCAACATCGAGCCGCGTTACGGGTTTGCCATAAGATTTAAAAAACTCCCGGCGAATCCGGTATTTCTGTCCACCCGCCACAAACTCTAGATGGATAACCATTTCTTTCTGGCCAAGATGAACCAAGCCATCATCACCCTTGGCAACGCCCAGCATTTTACGGGCACAACCCCAAACTGCCCAGGTAATAGCATCTAAAATTGCTGATTTCCCATGGCCATTTCGGCCCGATAAACACATGAGAGAATAGGGTTCAAAATTAATTGTTTGCCCTGAAGGCCCATAACTAAGAAAATTTTTAAGCGTCAACCGCAAAGGGATCATAAACGTCCCCGAAAAAAGTACGCTAAACTCGACGAAAGTTTACAACAAAAGTCTCAATCTTTTAATTCTTTCTGTATTTCGTAGACGCGCAAACAACCGACACGGTATGGTTGAATGCAGGGCGGGCACTATGTTATCTGGGGGGGTAACGTACTATGAGGTCCTCAAAATCAAGAAGCTTGCTTCTCATTTTTTGGGTCGCCACTCATACTTTTGTATGGAGTGCGCAATCGACGGGACCATTGGTTCTTATCCAAGACCAGTCACCCGTCAAAAAATCTAAAAAGGCTGGTACTCCGGCTGTAATTCGGCCACGAAAAAAAGCCGAAAGCAAAAGGGTCATCACCATAGGCCAGTCTGCTGCGCTCTCGGGCAACCTACAAAAATACCAACAAGAAATCACGTTTGGGATTGAGGCCTGCCTAGGGAAAATTAACCATCATGGTGGCATTCGGGGTCACAAAATCGCCCTCAAAGTGCTCAACAACAACAGCAACCCTGCGCAAGCTGCCGCCAACGTAGAGCAATTTCTTGAAGACGGAATCGATATTCTCTTGGGATGCGCAGGCAATAGAAACATCAAAGCTATCTTGCCTTATGTTAAAAACAGAAAGGCTGCATTATGCTTCCCGTGGGGATGCTCGCTCGATGTTGATAACAGCTCAATTCCCTACATGGTTCATGGCCAAACAACCCAGCGGCTCCATATCAGAAAGCTTGTTTCGTACCTTGCTAACGACCTTCACCATACCAGAATTGGAATTGTTCATTCCGATAGTTCGTTTGGTGTTATGAATGCAAAATATGCTCAACAACTCTTTGCTACCTACACCGCCGACCCTATTGAAGTCACGCTATGCTCGTACAACAGCAATACTGCAGATGTTACAGATGCGCTCGCAACACTCAACAAAGTAAAACCTCACGCTATTCTCTTTCTTTCAACCAGCCGTCCAACCGCAAAAATCATTAAAGGAATTGGTGAAGCAGGCAATTACGCGTCCGATTTTGTAGGCAACGAAAGTAATTACTTTGCTCCCCAACAACTCGATTCACGCGACATAAAATTTCATTATTCAAGTGCTGTGCCTGCGCTCGATCAGGTGCAATATCCAATTGTGCAAGAATATCTCGAGGCAAGCAGAAAATACACTCCACGCGCAATGCCTAACTCGCTATCATTCACGTATTACATCAACACAAAACTTCTATCTTTAGGAATTGATGCAGTCTTAGCTGAAGGCGGCACGGTAACAAGAGATACAATCATTACAGCCTTGGATAAAATTGTTAACAAAGATATCGGCGGATTTATTGGGTCATTCAACAGAGATAAACGAACTCTTTATCCTATCAACGTTGGCATAGTGAAAGGCTCACCATGATCCGTGCCATTATTCGGTATCTTTTACAAACAGTAGAAAGCCTCCTAAATGGAATGTATGCACTTGGCAGTGGCCTACAGCATATTGCACATTCAGGATATAAAACGCTTACAACAATCATCTCTTACGCTGCAAATAACGCCTTTGATTGGATAAAATATATTGCTCAAAAAAGTGTATGGCTTGTAGGAAATATTGGCGACATAGTCTCAAAGCTTCTTAATGCCGTAGCAACGCTCACACTTAATGCGCTGCGAGCTCTGGGGCATACCTTTAACTGGATTGCTACTAATCTTTTGCATGCAACAAAAGCAGCAATAATCATCCCTGGGCAACTCATCGTACGTAGCGGCACAAGCCTTGGTTCTTTAATCTATTCAGGATGCAGCAACCTACGACAATCTATTTCAGCGCTGAACAGAATGGTCATGAGTTTGCTTGGATCCCTTTATACATCTATAACCACCTCAACATCATCGCTTCAAAACACGCTTGCTCATGTTGCACACATAATTTCGTCGAGCATTCAAGCCCTAACTACGCGAACAGTGCGTGCTTTGTTAGGAATTGGCAACACCCTGCAACTCACAACACGCTCACTTGCAAGCTTTCTTACACGATCACTTGCATGGGGTATCTTTAAAGTACTTGGGGGGCTTACCAACATCCTTGATGTAGTTCAAGCCGTTTCGCACGCCCTTTACAGCGCCCTCAACTCTATCTTTACAAACATAAGCGCAATTCCAAGAGCCCTTATTCAATCACTGCTTTCGCTCTACACAACGCTTAATGAGCTTCTCAGCAACTTACTTGCATCTCTTATGACGCGAGAATGGGCATTTGTTTCTGCCCTACAACAAAGCTTCTCTAGCCTTTTTTCTGCCATTTCATACATTCTAAAATCGATTGCTCATGGAATTGTTGCCGCTGCAATATTCATTACGCTCGACCTACCTCGCTCAATTTTTGGAGCCATCTCTGGAACGCTAACTTCTATCTGGTCATCGTTCAATCATGTATCACCGTCATTACAAACAATGGGTTCTGTCTCAAAAAGTGCTCTCTCTGGAACGGCAGGATTTCTCTTTTTAGACATCCCTCGCGGATTGTGGAACAACCTTAACGCATTTACTCGCGCAATAATTCATGCAATATCCAACGCATTAGCAACAACAGCCCATCTTACAAAAAACATCTTTATCGATCTTCCCGCAAAAGCATTTAAAGCTGCTGGATCCAGCATTTCATCTATGGGAAGATATATTTTTGCTAGCGCAGCATCTTTAACAAACAAATTCAACGCACTTGCGCATCCACTCTTATTTGCCTTCCCACTGCGCATAGTAAACATTACGCGCACACTACCAAGCACCTTGGCTCAGGTGTTTTTGGCAATCTATACCTTTTTAGGTAGAACATTATGGAATATCGGTCACATGCTTTTTGTAAGCATTCCTCGCCACGTTCTTGCCGCGTGCATGCTCGTTGCACATTCCACAACATCCGTAGCCGGACAAGCCCTCACAAGTATTAAAAATGGATGCTCTGCTCTCTTACAGCACCTTTTTGTAACGCTTCCACATGGAGCATTTAATTCCGCAAAATTTGTGGGAACTAAAGTTCATTCAGGAATACGCTCAACGCATGCTGCAGTTGCACCTAAAATCTCTACAGCTCATACCGCCACAAAGCAAGCACTTGCGGGAACTGCAGGATTTTTATTCATAAGCGTTCCTCAAAATATTTTTTCAGGAATAACCTCTGTCCTATCAGCTGCAAGTCGTCTATGCATTAGTGGATACATCGCGCTGAAAGATGGAATTTCTTACCTCTTTAAAGTTATCTTTGTGCATATTCCACAAACGCTTTGGAACGCAACCAAACACACAACGTCTTTTGTTGGATCTGGTGTTCGCGCAACGCATTCTGTTGTTACCCCAAAACTCATCACAGCACATGCAGCAACCCAGAAAGCCTTAATGGGTGCTGCTGGTTTTATATTCTTAGAAGTTCCCCGCAGCCTGACAAATGTCTTACGCGCTCTTGGAATGGGTACATACACCGCTCTTTTGAGTTGTTTTTACGGACTCAAAACTGCTGCTGCGTGGACAGGAACAGTTCTCTTTATTTCATTTCCAAACACACTATTTTATGGATTTAGAACTGTCTTTCAAGCCTTTTTAAGCGCTCTTACAACGCTGGTAGTTTTCATCCATCAGGGAATCAGAAAATTAGCCGATATTACGCTCATGCTTATGCGGCTCACAAATGCATTCTTTAGGATGATTGGAACCGCAGGGCGCATCTTCATCGAAAGTATTCTTGGAATTCCACGCCAGATTGCGTTGGCTGTTGTAGCACTTGCGCACCTTGCCCTCATCGCAGCGCAAGCACTTTTGAGCACTGTAAGGGCAACTTGGGATGGAATTTGCTACCTTGCAACCGCTCCTCTTCTCGCTATTCGCCACGCTTTAGATATGTTGTATGCTCGAGCACACAGGACATACCATGCAACCAAACGATTGGTCTACGACAAACGCTCTCGCCTTCAAACATACGCCTTTCTAGGAACAAGCATCTATTTGGGACTAGTGCTCTTTTCAACACACAATGTTAATTACAGCAAACCAAGTGCAGAATTAATTACACCAAAGCATACAGTGCACACGCACGCAACACCCGTCACCGTTGATTTAGAAGTCCATAATCTACAACCATCCTCTGAGGGCTTTGGGTGCATCTCTATCGAAGGGGTTCTCTCATATTCATACAACACGGGAACAGAACCCGCTAAAGCGATAGATGATTTTACAATCACCAATGCTCGCCAATATTCACTAAAAAAACTCAGCTCAAGCGTTAACCACGAGCGAGTAACAACAACGCGTTACGCTCTTGCAGCTACACTTTCACCTCATTCAAGCACAGCCGCCACGTTCCCGTTCTCGGGTTCACAAAGTTATTTTGTAATGCATAACAACAGTCTCTCGGCGCGAGAAATTCACTACCAAGGAACACAGCGCACCCTAACCGCAGAAAGTGGGCGCAACCTAGGTCTGCAAAAGATTTTAATGGAGCCGGGCGAGAACAAACTCTTAGCGCGCAGCGAACATGCTTCGATGCCTGAGCTAACAATCACCCTTGAATATCAACGCTGGTCGCCTTACATACTCTTTGGATTGTATTTAGCTCTCTTCATGATGATATTCTTGAGCATCGCAAGCTTGCGCATCTCAGAACAAGGAGCGCGCCTCAGCCTCAGTGGAATCACGTTCTGCCTACAGGGACTTATTTGGTTGGGATGTTATTTGGTTGGAATGCTTATCACGGTAAACCACCTAATGATTACATTGCTAATTGGATTGGCACTTAACACACTTGTAATTGCGCTCAACACGTCTGCTCGCAATACTCAAAGTGCAGAAAACAGCAACCCACTCTATGCCGAAGGGCAATTTGAGGGACAAACTCGATGGATTTTCATCTTATTGAGCATGCTGGCTATTACACTCACCATGCTCATAAGACTTTAATACGTTAGATTATTTTCGACTGCTTGGCTTCACACGAGCTTTAGGAGCTGGTTTGCGCACAACTCTGAGCGTAGGTTTTTTGACCACACGTTTTTTAGGAGCCATGCGTTTTTTCTTTGGAGCAGCATCAGACGCAACTTTATCGTCCGAAACAGCAACAGGAACAAACTCATCAAAAGCCGTTGCTAAAACAGTATCCATATGATCGGCATACACAACGGTTAACGAAGCATCGAGTTCTTTTTCGAACTCTTTAATATCAACTTCGTTTTCTTTAGGAACAATAACCGTTGTAAATCCAAAGCGCGTTGCAGCAAGAAGCTTTTCTTTAAGCCCTCCAACCGCCAACACTCTTCCTCGCAAGGTTACTTCACCCGTCATTGCAACCGTCGAGCGTACCGGGATGTTAGCTAAAGCAGATGCCAAAGCAACAACCATGGTAATCCCTGCAGATGGACCATCTTTAGGAATAGCGCCTTCTGGCACGTGGATATGAATGTCAGATTCTGAATAAAAATTAGGCTTAATGCCCAACTCTTTAGCACGAGAACGAATGTAACTCAGCGCTGCTTGCACAGACTCCTGCATCACATCGCCTAATTGCCCAGTGATGGTAAGATTACCTTTACCTTTAAGAACAGTAACTTCAATCTCAAGAACATCGCCACCAACTTCTGTCCAAGCAAGACCTGTTGCAACACCAATTCCATTGTGTCTGAGCAGGCTATCTCTACGAAAGCGCGGTGCGCCCAACAAGGCATCAAGCGACTCTGGAGCGATTTTAATTTTCTTCGGCGGCTTATCTTCCAAGAATTTCGCAAGCGATTTTCTAATGATCTGAGCAATCATACGGTCAAGCTGTCTGACGCCCGCTTCTTTCGTGTAATCACCCACCAAACGCTTAAGAGCATCCGTGGTAATTTCTAACGACTTTGGAGTAACGGCATATTCTTTAAGAAGCTTTGGAACAAGAAACTTTTGCGCAATGCTCAATTTCTCTACTTCTGTATAACCCGTAAGAGAAACAACATCCATACGGTCAAGAAGTGGTCCTGGAATAGAATCAAGCATGTTTGCTGTTAAAATAAACATCACCTGAGAAACATCAAAACCAACTTCCAAAAAGTAATCGGAGAATGATTTATTTTGTTCTGGATCGAGCACCTCAAGAAGTGCAGATGCCGGATCGCCCCTAAAATCCATAGACATCTTGTCTACTTCATCGAGCAAAATCACAGGGTTAATAACTTTAGCTTTGCGAAGCGCCTGAATAATTTTACCTGGCATAGCACCAATATACGTTCTGCGATGGCCACGAATTTCAGCCTCATCGCGCATTCCACCCAAGGAAATGCGAACAAAGGTTCGGCCAAGCGCATCGGCAATCGAGCGAGCAAGAGATGTCTTACCAACGCCCGGAGGGCCCGCCAAACAAAGAACAGGAGATTTTTTAAGCTTGTCACCCGCAAATTTCTTAGCGGCGATAAATTCAAGAATACGTTCTTTAACTTTCCCCATGCCCGAGTGTGAGTTATCCAAAATCTTAATTGCCTGAGGCAAGCTCACGCGATCTTTGGTTTCCTTATGCCATGGCAATGCGATAAGCGTTTCAATGTAATTACGGCTAACGGCAGCTTCTGGAGACGAAAACTGCATCTGCTCGAGGCGCTTGCATTCAATTTCAACTTTTTCTGCAGCCTCATCGGTCATTTTCGCCAAACGTGCTTTATCACGAAGTTGATCAATTTCTTTTTGCTGATCATCGCGACCGAGCTCTCGCTGGATGGCGCGCATCTGTTCATTCAAATAATAATCGCGCTGATGTTTTTCGATCTGAGTTTGAACTCTTTTGCGAATATTTTTTTCCGTTTTAAGAATTTCAATTTCAGCCTTAAGCATTTGGCTCAAACGAATAGCACGCTCTTTAACATCGGCAATTTCTAAAATTTCTTGCTGATCTTCAAGATCAAACGAAAGCTGAGCAGCCAACGTATCTGTTAAATAATCAAGATCGTTAGGCCCTTTAAAAAGATCAAAGACCTCCGCAGAGAGCTTTTCGCTCAGTTCAACGTATTCCTTAAAATACGCAAACAAGCTACGCCACAAAGCTTTTTCTTGAGTTTCTTTGAGATCTTTTGGAGTTTCAATGTCCTCTGCTTCAACCGCCAGATAACCGACAGCATCGAGAGGCTTAAGAACGCGCGCGCGCACAATCCCCTCGATAAGGATCTTCATCACACCATTAGGAAAGCGCTCTACACGCACAATGGTGGCCCGAGTTCCGGTCATGTACAAATCTTTAAGCGTAGGATCTTCAATATCCATAGACTGCTGAGCGGTTACAAAAACCTCGCGATTATCGCGAAGCGCCGCCTCAATAGCCTGAATAGAAATATCTCTGCCAACTGCCACAGGGCGAATGCTACGTGGCCATGCAACAACATTTTTTAGAGGAAGAACCGGTATAACGTACGAACGGCTCCGAGCTAATGTCCCTTCCATACTCACCTCGCGCAGAAAAAATCGGGATTTATTGAGAAAAGCTGGTTCCTGGAACAACAATTTTGTCGCTCAAAACAACCAGATTGAAGGATACGAGAAAAGCAAAGTCCCGCCAACACAAATTTGGGTGTCATTGGTTATTTTTACCTTATTTTTCGTTTTTTTTTGACAATTTTGCCAAGAACTTGTCGTATCGAATACCCCATTCTAACGTCTTTCAAAAAGAAAGGACAGGTAGAATTTTGTCGCTCCTTTTTGAAAGAGGTAAAATTATTTTAAATAAAAGAGAAATCCCGGCTTGCAGACTCCCTAGGATGAGACTAGACTTTAAAAAAAGTTCAAATCTACAGCATAAAAAGAAGGACCACAGATGAAATCAGCTTTTTTTTCTGATCTCTCACATTTATGGTCCATTCATAAGGAACGTCGGACAAAAGTACTTTTGCTCGGACTCGTTTTTTTCTTTCTATCTGCATGCCAAGCCATCTGGCGCCCACTAAAAACATCAATTTTTGCGAAAATTGTTGGGGCCCACGAGGTTGCAAGCGCCAAGCTGTATGTTCTCTTTTATATTGTCCCGCTCCTTATTTTCTACTCCTATCTTGTAGATAAGCTTAAGCGACACCAACTTTTGTATGTTTTTTCGCTTTTTCATAGCGCTATCGGGCTTATTTTTTTTGGAATTCTCTCGTATTGGCCCATCACAGAAATCCACAACTCCCCTTCTTTAAAAGTTTTCGGATGGGTTTTCTACTTCTTCATGGAAAGCTTTAGCGCATTTTTATCGACCTGTTTCTGGTCATTCGCCAATTCAGTAAGCACCCCCCAAGACGCACAAGATTCCTACGGTTTTATCGTTTTAGGCTCAAAAATGGGTGGAATTATTTCTGCCGGCTTGCTGTATATTTCCCTCAACTTTCTCAGCGGAACCTCCACTCAGGTTCTTCCAAACTCACTGCTCGCCGGCTGCCTTCTTCTTATCGCAAGCGTAATTGCCGTGAGATTGCTCATCAAACATGTCCCTGACGCTCAGATGCAAGGGTATAAATCGGAAACCGAAGAACAAGAAGACATTCAAGTCCTTTCCAGCAAGCGCGGCATGTGGAGTGGCATTATGAGCATCCTGGAAGGCCTTCTGAGCATTATTAAATATCCGTATGTTGCCGGCATCACATCACTCGTGCTTTTGTACGAAATTATGATTGTTATTTTAGATTATCGCATTCTTTTAACCGCCGACGCAGCCTACTCCAGCGCTGAAGCCCTCACACAATACTATGCCCTTCAATACATGTGCATGCATGCTATTGGCCTCTTCTTTGTTCTTTTCGGAACAGTCCCCCTCCAACGTCTTTCAAACATCCGGCTCGCGCTCTTTGCGTTTCCTGTTGTAAGCTCACTGCTGGTTTCTGCAACCTATTTTTGGCCAACCCCAACATGCTTTTTTATCACCGTTGTTCTGGTGAGAGCACTTAATTACGCCGTAAATCACCCAACCCGAGAAACTCTGTATATCCCCACAACAAAAGCCATCCGCTACAAAGCAAAAGCATGGACCGACGCATTCGGTTCACGCGCTGCCAAAGCAACCGGATCTTTCTTTAACCTACTCACAACTCCTTATGGAGCTGAGGTTATTAGCCAACTAAGCGCAGTTGTTAACGCAGCCATTATTGGAACATGGCTTTGCATAGCATCTGCCCTGGGCGTAGCCTTTGTGAGAACCATTGAAGAAAAGAAATTGATTGGGGAAACACCCAGAGAGCCAAAATCGTAGTTAATCGTTTAAAAAAATAAAAAGACCGCGCGGACATGCAAACGCGCGTACAACAGGCGAAAGCCCTCTAAGACTTTGCAAGGAGCAGCGAATGAGTCTCTCAAAACATGCACATGAAATATACGACAAGACTAAAACGCTCTATTTATCTATTGCGTACAGCGCGATTATTGCAGGGTATTCTATTATCCGCCCGCTTAAATCATCCATTTTTGTGTCTTTTGTAGGAATCGACTACGTTCCCTACGCAAAAATCTTGTCGTTTTGCATGGCACCGTTGCTCATGTTTGTGTACTCAAAGCTGCTTAACGCCTCTCACCGCCACAAAATTGCCACCATCTTCTTTGGAATTTATGCGGCAGCTATATCACTTTTTAGCGTGTTACTTCTTCACCCAGGCTTTGGGCTGGAGAACACGGTTGCCAGCCCGCACAGAATTTTAGGGTGGATTATTTACCTGTTTTTAGACTTTTTTAACGTGCTTATTTTGGAGACTTTTTGGGGTTTTACAAACTCAATCAGCTCGTCCCATTTTGCTAAAGAAAAATACTCCGATATTAACGCAAATGCCCGAATTGCAGGCATTGCATCGCCCCTTGTTGCACTCTTTATTGGGCACCAATTTCAGGACATTATCAGCTTTCCTATTTTCTGCATTTTAACGAGCATTTTACTCACCGTAGCCTTGGTCAGTTTGCAGAAAATAACCAATGAAGTTCCCGAAGAATACCTTGCAGGGTACAGCAAAGATCATGAAGCTCATGAAGTAGACCCCACCAAAAAAAGTAACTGGCTCGATGGCTTAAAGCTCCTCCTCAAAGAACCCTACGTTTTAGGAATCTTTGTTCTTATTTATAGTTTCAATTTCGTTTCAACGTTTGCAGACTTCCAGATGCAAGCTCTTGCATCAAAAATCTATAAAGGCGCCGGTGCTTACAACCAATTCATGTTGGTCTATACAATTTTATTCCAAATCCTGGGCTACATATTTTCTAAAGTTGGAGCAAGTTCACTCCTTAAACGCTTTGGACTGCCATTCTGCTTGCTCGTAAGCCCTGCAATCACGTTTGGCCTTCTCCTCGCCCTTATTAACTTTAAGAGCCTAATTATTGCAACTATCACCATGGTGGTCTTTAGAGCGCTTAATTATGGCTTTAACGTCCCTGTGCGCGAGATGTTATTTATTCCCACCACAGAAACCATCCAATTTAAATCTAAAGCCTGGATAACCTCATTTGGCCAAACCCTTTCTGAAGGGCCCAGCTCATTTCTTAACAACCCCTACATGATTGCCTCGGTTGTTCCAAGTTCTGTTGCAGCCTCTCCAGTTTTTGGCTTTGCCATGCGCTTTTTCACAGCCGCACGGCCCCTTGTTTCTCTGGGGCTCACGCTCCTGTGGTTTGTTGCAGCAGTTCTTTTGGGAACTAAATATCAAGATACAATCACCCATGGCAAAGTAATTGGCAGAAGAAACCCAAAAAAGGCCTTGTAAAGAAATTCTTTACCTGTTTTAGATTATGCAAGGCTACAAAAGGAGCATAGTGTTTTAGCATGAGCCACGCACCTCAGCATAGTTTCTCCCTGAAACACGCCATCTCCATAAAAAGGAGTTTTTCGCTAGTTTTGCGTCCCTTGCTCGCAAGCCCATAAAAGGCGTCATGCCCCCTAAACTAAATTGAAATAAAAATCCTTAGAAGCAGGAACACAAAGAATGATATCCATCAAGAAAATTTTCATAGTAGGGATACTTACCTCAGCTGCGTTATCACACTGCCCAAAAGGCCCAATGTACGACCAGATTGAAGGATTAGTAAAAGCCTGGGCTGGCCCAGTTGCAAACAGCCGACAATGTCCGAATTTCACGTTAGATATGTTCACCAATGAATCGAGGCAAATAACAGTCTGGGATAGTGCGGTTTATAATCACGTCGTCAGGATTTTGAGCATAATTTACATGGTCGCACAATGCTATGAATGTGGAGATCCTAGCACAGATCTTCATCCCCGCTACCAGGTTACGCAAACCCACGCTCCCGTTTTTGAAATTGTTGCTAACAGGTGCCTTGAAACGCTTGCCAATGCCCCTAGCTTTGGGCACCCCCAGATTTTAAAAAAAACCCTTTCCTTGGAACCGGTGATCTTAAGAAAAGAGGGATTCGGAGAGGTTCTTACTATAGACTTTAAGACCATCGAAACAATTGATGAGGCTTTACTCAATCACTGGGAAACAGTAAGAGCACGTGAAGAAGTAGCGCTGGCGAAAAAGTGAGCGATGATGATCTCGCTGACAGCGGCATGAAATGCGTTATAAGCTAAAACCTCTCTTTTCAAGCGGGAAGCAGGTCCTCTGGGATGTGCTATCCCGCTTTTTTCTATGTGCTTATTCCTTCAACCTCTAGGCCGTACATCGAATGCTTCCTGGAACTCACAGGCTCATTCAAGCCTTATAATTTTAGCCTGCAAAGACGACTAGCTTGCTTTCATACGTACCTAAGTAC
>JBEITS010000043.1:0-8268 GCA_040374805.1 Campylobacterota bacterium
GCTTTGGTGTAAATGCCACCGCCAACACGTGCAAAAAGAGCGATTGAGCTTGCGCCAATTGCGTAGCAGGTGAGAATTCTGCTGAATTCTTCAGTTCCTTGATACATGAAGGTCAAGAATCCAAGGCCACAAAGAGCGAGCGTTGCAACTGCAAAACCCATAACAGAACCACCCATTAAAGCGGTTAAAAGTGCTGGGCGTTCGCCTTCTTCTTTAGCAACCATGGTGGTAAGAACGTTTGCGCGGGTTGCGGCATGCATGCCAACAAAACCTGCAAACATAGAAGATAATGCGCCACCAATGTAGGCATATGCTTCTGTGAGACCAGCAACATACACAATAAGTGCAGATGCAAGAGCAATTACGATAGCAAGAATGGAGTATTCTTTGCTCAGAAATGCCATAGCGCCTCGGCGGATAAGAGCTGCGATTGCCGCTGCTTTCTTATCAATAACATAGTCGCGCGAAACGCTGACTAAGGCGAGAAGCGTTACGAGCAAACCTAAGCCAGCTGCGCACGCGTAAAATAAAAAGGGTTGAACTAAAAACATGCCTAACCTTACCAATAGAACAGGTCCTAATAAACAGCGTTAATGCCGATTGTAGAATTGACCGTGTATTTTGTAAAGCAATCTTGCGTCCTAGGGCGCTAAGTCTCTATTGTGTGACCAAGGTGGAGGCAGAATATTAATGAGGTGGTCTATGTCTTTATATGGTCGTTGGCTTGTTTGTTTGCGCACAATAATGCTCTTGGTGGTTGTTTTTGGATGTAATTTTGCATCATCTGCTATCGTTGATCCTAGAACAGGTCACACGGTGACAGATGTTTCTCGGTTAGATCCTTCTTTTGGTCAGGAAAGCTTGGCTTTACCCTCTTTGGGTGGGGGAGGAGCTTTGCCAGATGGTTCGGGCTTGTATCCTTACTATCCAACAGGAAGAACTCCGAGTGTTTTGCCTCTGCGAAGTAGCTATGGCAACTTTCCAGCGAAGCCTAGCACAGATCGCGTTGGTTTAATAAAGCGTCCTTCTTATGACGTAACTCCTGCAGGTAGGACGCCTGTGGCTCGCCGTCCCGTAACGTGGGGAGCGCCTAGTTCTAGAAAGCCTATTGAGGCTTTTGTTGATACTTCTGAGGAGGATGTTGATACTTCGGCCAAGTTGGAAGAAGATGCTCAATCCAGCTTGGTGGTAGCGGATGTTGCAGATCCCGGTGTAGCAACAAATGGCCTTGTTACACTTGGTCAGCAAAATGCTCGCAATGCGCTTGCTGCAATAGAATGCAATTTGAGTGCAGTATCAGATAATGATTTTGTTAATCATTCCGGGGTTTATTACCTTATTTCTCGATTTTCTTTGCTGGACATTGCAACACAGGTTCGCTTGTTTTTGTTAGTTCAGGCGCGTTTGGCTCAAATTCAAGCATATACGGCAGACAAAAAAACAAGCTTGGGTGAAAAATTTATCGAAGATTTTCATAAATTAAAAAATGCTTTTACGCAATGTATGGTGGGTGAGAAATGGCCACGCGTGGGAACAAATCCTAATCCGAGCATTTTGGGTATTCGAGAGGAAGATTTATTTGATGCATATGTAAGCGATCGCAGTGCCATCCACGGGCTGTTGAATCTTTGGCGATCTTATACAACTGCTAGTGAAATGAGTAAGAGCTTTTTTAGCGATATGTTTACTGTTTTTACAGAGAGCGTTTTGCCAGGAAAAATATATTGTCTGACGGCTAACTCATTTATTAATCATGTACTTACCGATCTTCAGACATTGCGGCAGCAAATCAATAATGGTTCTATGGATGAAAATCCGCAATATTCACTGGATGATGTTGAGGAAAATATTGCGATGCTCATGAAGCTCAAAAGTTACTTTTCAAAAATTGTAACCGGAGCATCTCTTACATTACTTACCGGTCCAGAGCTCTCCAAGAAATTAAATTCGATTACAACAAACTTAAGCATCATAGAACGTGGATGTGGATTTGCGGTTGCTGCTAAAGATAAGAATTATTTTTTGGGGTTACGGCTTGCTGTTGTTGCAGACATTCAAGATGTGATTTTACGTGGTCGAGCTGTGGGCGATCAATTGCGTGATATTGTTACGCGTATTTTAAAACTCCATGATTTGGTTGATGTTAACAAGCAAGAGCAGGCTTATGGAGCCTTTTTTATGGCTACCGTAGATCTTTTATTTTTCTTGGATGCATTTTCAGCACAAGATGCAACGGCAGCTCGAGGGCTTATTCGTTCTGAGGTGAAAAGCATAGCCGATAGATTACGCTCGCAATATGAGCTCTGGAATAATGCGTTATCCAATATTCCTATGTTGGGTGCTGTTGAATACGTTGGAGCAAAGCGCACAAAACCTGTAATGGATATCTATTCTGCGTCTCCAACAGACTATGCAGATCACGATGGTCGCTTGGCTTCTGTAGATCGGTTAATTGCATTCATGCCATATGTAACGACGGGCAGTGGTCAAGATGCAGCCCTTGGTTTGCGTGTTTATGCTACTTCAGAGGCTGCAGAGCAGCCAGATTTATCAAATTACTTTGAAAGCCCAGGGAAATTTAATCCTGCAGCTTGGCAGAATCCACAAGCATATGTTCCAAAAACACTGCAAGATGTTGAGGGTGATGAAGTTCTTGTTGTAAGTCCTGCGCCTTCGCCAGCTCCAGTTTCGGTAAATTTAGGAAGTATGTCTTTAGAAGACATATCTAAATACTCACAAGAACTTTTTGCAAACGCTATGCGCTGGATGACAATATTAAAACCTCGTCTTCCGGGGGGGCGAGTTGGCGATTATGCATTGCGAGATTATGCATTTGCTGTCTCTGCCTCTTGGGTAAGGATGGGCATTCTCCTGGATGAAGTTTTGTATGTAAAAGATAAAAAACCAACGGCATATGTCGTTCAGGCTAAGTGGCGTCCTTTTATTGATTTGCTTAAATCATACATGAGCATTTTAAGCCAAAAACAAACACAGCGATTTATTTCACAAATCCTAGGTGATCTTGCTCAGACGCACGCATATGATGTGCTTGATGCGACTCTAAAATCAGATATTTCAGAGATGTTTAGAAAGGTTTCAAATCGCTCAAAAGCAAATCCTGCTTTTATTCCTAACTTACGTCTCGTAGATTCGTTGGGAGTTATAGAGAGAATAGAATTAGCCTTTAAAAAAGGTGGATTTGCGGCGAAAAAGGGCATTGGTCTTATGGTAAAGAAAGCTGCTCGCGCTGTAGCTAATTCTGCTGTGGAGCAGCAAGCTATTAATATGCAAACAGCTGCTGCAATAGCATCGCTGACGGCTTTGTTTGACCCTAAGCAAGGAGTAATCGCTAATGATTTATTCCCTGAAAATCCTGATAAAAAATATTTGCTTGTTGATGTAATGCTTAAGTCTGACACAGATAATGCTTCCGATGTGTATGCTCGGATTCGTAATTTGGTTCAGTGTGTACCTGTTGTGCGATCTGTAAGTGATTACGATATTCAGGTTCTTAAGCAGTGGGATGCTTTCTTAGAGATGTTTTTTAAGGATGAATCTAAATTAACAACGTTTTATAAGAAGTTTTCTGATATTGATTTAACAACAGGGATAAAAGACTTGGAAAGCAGGCGAGCAAAGATTTCAAAAGAAATTGCTTCTCGGGGAGATATCTCTAGCAGCGCTCTTGTGCGTCCACTTTCATTTAAGATTCGTTCATCTGAAGATCTAAAAATTTCAGGAGCGGCTTTAAATATTTTGTTTGAGCGAACTTTAAGAGAGCGAAGTTTAAAAAAGCCAATAGTTGATTTTGAGGCTTTATTGGGTTCTCAGCTTGGTTTTACGGGTGTTTTTTTATACAACGAAAGCTTTTTTCATGCTAAATCCTATTCTTTAGGAAAACATAGTGGAGATGAAATCAAAGCTGCGCTGGTTGTTTTGCGGGCACTTATTTCCTTATTGCAACAGGATAGTTTTAAGCAACCTAATGGAATCGGTTTTGCCGTCGCAGCTCACTTACTTGTTCCACTAAGTTATATAGCAGATGAGTTTGGAGATAAGATGGAAGATAAAGATGCAGATGAAGATGTTCTTGCTATGACAAGGCTTTTTTATCTGGCGCTTAAACTTTTAAGGGCTTTGATTCCAGATCAATCATCAATTCTGCCCGATGTCTTTAAGAGATGGAATGGTTGTTCTCAGAAGCCAGAAACGGTAGAAGATGTTTTACCAGTTTTTGATCAAAAACATCCGATAATTATTGCGATTATAAACAGCAGAACCCCAACGGGTGAAACAATATCTCTTCCTTCATTCAGTGGAGCTTCAGCTGTTGCTATGGGGTTGCCTGCAGCTGATCACAACGGATTGATGCCTCAAACCGTTTAGATCTTTTTTAAGAAGCGACTGGTTCTAAGTTTTTTAGAACAAAATTGTACGGGGTCTTTGATAATATCAAGGACCCACGTGCTTTCTTGGGTATCAATAGAATACATAATTGCTTGTACACGGCCTCGGATAAGATGTTCGTCAATAAGGCCCCACGTGCGTGAGTCGACGCTGTTTTTTCGATTATCGCCTAAGCACCAGTAGTGTCCTGTAGGAACTTGTACAGCTTCAAATGAATCGTGTGGGGAGGCTGTTTTTGGATCTTTAAAAAACGGTTTGCCTGTTATTGAGCTCACAGGAATGTTTTCTTTTGTCAGCCTATAAAATGGTTGTTCTTCGAGTGATTTTGTTGGAACATAGGTCGACCAAGTAACAGACTTTTTAGTTGCCTGTTTATTAAAAGTTAGTGGAAAGAACTTTGCTGAAGTTTTTGCGGCACCATTTTTTTGTTGAGAGGCAATGAGCGGGTATGGGTTGAGGTACGGTTCATTAAGCTTTTTGCCATTCAGATAAAGTATTGCAGCGCCATGTTCTATTTTTCCTTCAATAACATCTCCAGGCACGGCAATAACTCGAAGAATGGTTGTTTTTGGTCCTTCAGGGAGATTGAGCGGCTCAAATTTTGAACCTACAACACGTTGCCAAATGTAGTTTTTGGACCACTTTGGTGCAAGTGGGATATCGGGCGCATCAAGAAAAACAAGATCTCCATGTTTAATGGGTGCAAATTCGTATGCAATTTTATTAATGAAAGCTCGGTCGCCAATCAGCAGTGTAGGCTCGCACGTTGCCGATGTAATGCAGGGCACACTAAAAATAAATGATCTCATCAAGAAGGTAATAAGTAAGAGAAACGCAGGGATTTCAATCATCTTGCGCCAACGAGGCTTGAAGTCGTGTTGAAGTGATGCAAATACAGATTCTACGTCATCAAGCTTCTTGCTGAGCGCCTCAAGATCTTCGATAGATTCAGGATCGTCTAGCGCTTGTGTGACATAATTGAGCGTTTTTTCGATAGTTCGTTTTTTTGTTTCTATGTACAGAGCTTGCTCGGGGTACGAGAATTTCCAGTCATCTACTTTTTGATCTATATATTCACTTTGTTCAGCTAGTTTTTTTAAGAGAACATCATGTCGTTGTTGAATTTTAGCAATCATGTTTTGGCCGCTTATTGTTGTTCAGATTCTGAAAGTGGGTTTCTCAGAATGTTAAAGAATCTTTCTGCACGTAGTTTTTTGGTCCAGAAATCGATTGGATTTTTTATAAGATCGAATAACCACCAAATTTCTTCACTGTTGATTGAATAGACAATCACGCTTGCTTTTCCTCTGACAAGGCTGCCGTCTAAAAAGCCCCAAGATCTGCAATCTCTGCTGTTTCTTCTGCTATCGCCTTCGCACCAATATTTGCCTTCAGGCACACGCATTTTCATAAATGAATCGTACGGGTCGGCTTCTCCTGCTTTGCGTAAAAAGGGCTCACCTGTGAGGGGGTTTTTGATTACTTCATGAGCGTCAAGTTTGTAATACGGTTGATCATCGTACGAGACTGAAGGATCGTAGGTGTACCATGATGGGTGTCCGCCACAATTTTCGGATTTCCGTTTAACAAAAGGCCAGGTTAGAAATGAAGGAAGCATACGGATAATTGGGTTCTTGGGAGAAAAGAATCCATTCATTTTTTGAACCGCAATAAGGGGGAGTGTATTGACGTAGGGTTCTACAAGGCGTTCTCCGTTACGGTATACAACGGGTTTTCCGTCTTCTATTTTTCCTTCGATAATATCGCCGGGAATTGCAATAACACGTTTTACAAAATTTTCAGGGCCCGCAGGAAGACCAAGTATCGCAACTTTGATGCCCACAAAACGTTGCCAGAGGTACGGCAACCATTTTTTTGAGTAAGGGATTTCTGGGCTATCAAAGACTGCAAGATCGCCTCGTTTAACGGGCGAGAACCAGTATGCCATTTTGTTAGCAAGGATGCGGTCGCCTACCAGAAGATTGGGTTCTGCTGAGCCTGTTGGAACGCAATACCACCCAAAAACGAATGATTTTAATAAAACGACAACAAGAATTTGAAAGATTAAGGAATCTGCAACCTTTTTCCAGGTTGGCTTAATGCTTTCTTGTAATTCTTCAAA
Organism: Campylobacterota bacterium; assembly: GCA_040374805.1. Classification (GTDB taxonomy): domain Bacteria; phylum Babelota; class Babeliae; order Babelales; genus VHBT01. The sequence continues at coordinate 6,530 of JBEITS010000043.1, forward strand.
TAACGCTTCAGCTCGATTTAGTTTTGCATCATAACTTGCATAATTAATGTCATTTTCTGATTTTTGTAGTTCTATTTCTATTTGTTGGAGTAATTTTTCTAGCGTGTTTTTTTGTGCTCCAATTGTGTCGTCAGAGCCGTTTTGTAAAGATGGAGAACATGCTTTTTGCGAATTAGAGCAAGGCGACGTGCTTTGTTGCTGAAGTGTTTGTGCTTCAATGTAGCTTAATTTTTCTGTGTATGATTTTTGCAACGCTAAGAATCGTTTTTGAAGATTTTGTTTCATTACAGGTTCCTGGTTTATTGCTGTTCAGATTCTGGGAGTGGGTTTTTTAAGAGCGAAAATGATCGATTTGCACGTAGGGTTTTAGTCCAGAAATCGATGGGCTGCTTAAGAATATCAAACAACCACCAAATTTCTTCGCTGTTGATGGAATATACAATCATAGTAGCTTTTCCACGGATTAAATTGCCATCTAATAGGCCCCAGCATCGACTATCCTTGCTGTTTCGGCGGCTATCGCCTTGGCACCAGTAAGTGTTTTCTGGGAGCGTGATTTTCATAAACGTATCATAACGTTCTGGTCGATCGGGAAGCCTGAGTAACGGGCGTCCAGAAAGAGGGTTTCTTAAGATCTCTTGGGGTTTAAGTCGATAAAAAGGCTGGTCTTCATATGAAGCGCTTGGATCGTAGGTGTACCATGAGGGTTCGCCATCACAATTATCTGATCTTCTTTTGATAAAAGGCCACGTAAAGGCTTTGGGAAGCATTTTGATGATAGGATTTTTAGCATCTATAAATCCGTTTATTTTTTGAACGCAGATTAAAGGATAAGGATTTACGTACGGCTCAATAAGTTTTTCTCCATTGCGGTAGAGCACAGCTTGATCTTCTTCAATTCTGCCTTCAATCGTGTCTCCAGGGATCGCAATAACTCGCTTTACCCACATGTCAGGTCCTGCAGGCAAGCCAAGCATTTTAATTTCTTTACCAATAAAGCGTTGCCATAGGGCATGAAGTTTGTTTTTTGAATACGGAATTTCAGGGTTATCAAAAATTACAAGATCACCACGTTTTACCGTGTTAAACCAATACGCCATTTTATTCGCATAAATTCTATCTCCTACAAGCAAATTAGGTTCTAAGCAACCGGTTGGAACACAATACCAGCCTACAATGAACGTTTTGAGTAAAAAAACGAGCATGACTTGGACGAAAAAAGAGTCGAAAAATTTTTTCCAGGCTGGCTTTACCAAATCATATAATTCTTCTGTGAGTGCTTCAGCCGTGTTTAATTTTAGGGTTACAGCATGCTCATTGAGAGCCGAAGAGGTTGTGGTGATCTCATTTTCAAGTTCAGCTAATGTTATTTGCAAAAGTTTATGTAGTTGATGAACTTTTGCGTCTTGCTCGCATATTTTAGTGCAATTTTGAGAGTTTTTTATGTAATTACATGCAGCTTTGTAAACATCGTGTATTTCTGAAAAACGTTGGTGCAATTTTGTGTTCATTGCTGTTTCCTTGTTATGTGTTTTTAAGTGTTATCCAGAAAGAAGATAATAATTTAGGCGACAAATTTGATGGTGCCAGATGAGCATTTTTTATAATTTCTTCTGATGGTAAAGGGCAGTTGCTTGAGTTTTGTTCTGTGTCAGTCCAGTATTCTTCGAGTTTTTTTCTATTGGTCGGCAAGAATTCGGTGTCTTCTTTAAGAATCGTAGAGACCTTTGTTGAGAGCA
>JBEITS010000109.1:0-3239 GCA_040374805.1 Campylobacterota bacterium
GCTTGGAGATGAATTATGATAAAAAATCTGAAAAAACACCTCCGAGCGAACAACCCCTCTGCGCTTTCGCGGTTGGAGAAGAACTTACAAAAAATCTGCGGCAGCTCGGCTACACAGTTGCACATCACCTAGGGCATGGCGATTTTAACAAACAAAAGCTCTGCCTTTTTTATCCGCCCCCAGACGAAAATCTTGCTCAAGCGCAAGCCGATAATCCAACGTTCCATTCAATTCCTGAGAGCAAATCAGGGCTATTAAACCTACGCGACGCCCACACTGTAACGGTAGACGCCGCAACACAAGCCCCACATATTTTTGTAATTACAGGCGATGCGCTAACACAAGCTAAAACCGGTACTCGCCCACCCCGTTCTTCGCTGCCTAATCCTATCAAACAAGCACTTTTAAATGGTTGGTATGTTTTTATTGTTGGCGAAGTTTCTCGCCAATCCCTTCCATCGGGAGCTTTTAATATTTATAAGGGACAAGGTGGCATTATAATCTATGGAAAATGCACAGAACCCAAGGTTTCGCACCACTTTCTTCATGCAGATTTGCAAGAAGGCTGCAAATCGATTACAGAAAAACTTTATCCAGCAAACCCCTCTCAAGAAAATCCAGGCCACCCCGCCCTCACGCCTGCAAAGCCGGTGAGAGCTGAAGATTCGAGCGATTCTGAGAATGATGAACCAGAAGGACCTCCAAGCGCCGCGCCGCTTGCCTCAAGTTTCACAACGCCCACCAGGCAAGCACGCCGAGCAAAAGAAACTCCCGCAAAAACACCAGTCACAAAAGAGAAAACCGACGCATTACTGCAATCCTTACTCAATAAATTACAGTCTTTTGGGAAATATACAGGCGCAACGCGTTCTGACGTTGGCGTTATTCCACTTATACAAACTGAAGCAAGAATTATATATTTTGAGAACAATCAAAAGTGCATTCGGCTTAAGCGTGAAAATTCAGGATCAAACTACATTTTTATTCATCGTGGAGATGGAGCAAATTATCCTACAGGGCTTTTCACAAAATTTGATGAATGGAACTCGCGTGAACCAAACAGGGAAAAACACGTCTTTATAGGTTTTTATCAAGCCAACGCAAGCAGCATACTTGCAGAAGGGCCATTAACCTGGGAAATCCAATGCCCCGAAGACTCAGCAGACGTTTTTGACGCAACAATAACAAGCCTTGCTCGCATCATCATGAAATTTAACCAGCAAACTGACGTAAGATCTTAAAACTGATCTAGCATCTCTTCTCACCCGCACTAGCACATGCTACCATTTCCCGATCTTGTATCAACGCATTTTGTTGCGCACCTTGAGGAAATTCATCATGTCGCAAGCACCTACTTCGTCAGCTTCGCTTACCTTTTTCACTCTTCTTTCTCAGCTCTCGCAAGGCCTTATTAAAAGCCTCAGACACGAACCAGAAGCCCTAGAAAAGCTTCTGGGCAATCCTTTGCTAAAAAAGGCTACAAACCCCACCGAACAAAAACTCTCACAAAACGAACGCGCACTGCTTGAGCTTATTCAAGAACTTATTCAGGATTTATCGATCCTCGACGATTACCTTGAAATGCAGATGAAGGACGAAGAGGAATATTCTGAAGAAAAAGAAGAAACGATTTCAGATTTTATTGAAGAAGCCTTGCCGCTCATTAATGCATACACAGAAATTAACGAAGGCGAAAAAAATCCTGATTTTGAAGCAGTGTATGCAACCACCCACCAACGCATCCTAAAAAAAATTATGCCTATCGATAGAGCAGAAGAAGCTCTCTTTGAATGGGACGGAAAAATCTCGGATGCATATTTAAGAAACGCGCTCATCCGCATTCGCTTTGCCTACATCGATCAAAAAGTCTCGTAACCGCCCATGAATGAAAAAAAAGAGATGGCCGGGCAATAGCTTGGCCATCTCACAATTTTTTTAGATCTATAATTTCTTATCTTGAACTACGTGTCCCAGCTTCAAAAGCGCATCACGCAATTCATCTGAACGCGCCCAGTTGCGGTCTTTGCGCGCTTGTTCACGCTCGCCAATCAACTTTTGCACTTCAGGCGAAAGCTCTTGTTCTTGAGGTTCAGCAAAAACCAATCCAAGAACCTGCTCAAGGAATGTTTTAACCAAGCTGCGCATTCGCGATGAACCTTTAATTTCTGACATATTTTCAAAAATAAGCGCGAGGGCCTTGGCCGAATTAAGATCATCTTGAAGCGCATAAAATGCTTGACTCAAAAATGGAACATCTTCTTCTAGAATTGCACGCATCATGTCTTCTGACGTAATTGAAGAAACACTCCACAACACATCATTCAACCGCTCGAAAGCACGTCCCGCAGCCTGAAGATCTTCCATAGAAAAACTCAATGGCTTGTTGTAGGAATGCTGCAAGATAAAAAATCTAAACGCCATAGGATTATTATCTGCTAAAACATCCTTCATGAGCATCACATTGCCCAAAGATTTAGACATTTTCTCTTTGTTCATGAGCAAGAATTCAACGTGCATCCAACATTTGGCAAGCTCGTGACCATAACCCGCCTCCGACTGCGCCCGCTCGTTCTCGTGATGCGGGAACATAAGATCTGCCCCGCCGCCATGAATATCTAAATGATCAACATGCTTTCTGATCATAGCCGAACATTCAATATGCCATCCCGGGCGCCCATAGCCCCACGGAGATGGCCAATACAGGCCTTGATTATTACCTTTCCACAGCACAAAATCGCCCGGATTTCGCTTGCCATCGTTATTCTCAACACGAGCACCGGCAACGAGATTTTCGAGCGGATGGCCAGAAAGCTTCCCGTATGAAGAAAATGCAGCAATATCGTAATAAATACTTCCATCCAACAAATACGCATGCCCGCTATCTAAAAGACGCTGAGTAAGATCGATAATCTCGGGCAGTGTTTCTGTTACACGTGGCTCATGCGTTGGAGGCAAGCAATTAAGCGCCTTCAGTCCCGCATGATAGTCGGCAATAAAGGGCATCACAAAATCATTAATTTTAGGAACAATGTTTGTGTGATCACCCGGAATTCTATCTAAAATTTTGTCTTCGATATCCGTGAAGTTGCGGATATACGTCACCTGAAGGCCCTGCACTTGCAAGATGCGGACCAAAACGTCGAATACAATATACACGCGAGCATGGCCAATGTGCGAAAAGCTGTACGGCGTGATGCCACAGACATACAAAGAAACCTGACCTGCCGTTTTTGGAGCAA
>JBEITS010000115.1:0-2705 GCA_040374805.1 Campylobacterota bacterium
GGGGCGTTTGACGCTCAAGAAACTTACAAACAGCGGCAACAGGATACTTGGAGCGCATTTCCATAAAGATATCAACAAGATGTGCAAATTCTTCCTCGGCAGCTACCTGCGCGCCCTCAAGATTTGCCTCTCCTGCAGCGCCCGACGTAGCAGCCAGCAGGAAGATAAAAGTAAACAAGAAACGCTTAAGAAAAGTCATGTTCACGATGCGGCTCCACGGCTTGTTGATCAAAATCTATAGATAACTTTGTATGCAATTCTTCGATGTGCCTGATTGTTTGCAAGATCATAGAGCATAACGTTCTACTTCGCGCATCTTCAATAGCCAGGGGCTCTTCAAGAGTATCTAGCCTACTCGCTACGGCAGCCACATCGCCAATAAATTGCTCTAACAATGGGAAAAGGCCATCACACGGGACGCCCCGTTTTTGAGACAAATAAATTGTATGAGCAGAAAGCTCAACAACGTAACGCTCAAGTGAACTAATAATATTATTATAACGCGCCATCACAACACCATCTGAGGAGGTAAAACCCTCTGCTCGTCTACGCAATAAACCATCGAATGAGTTAAGGGCGCCTTGCGAGAGAACATACAAAAGCCTGCAATTATCGGTTCCTCTCCAAAGCTTGCCTAAAAAGGAAAACCCTGAAGAAAAAACGGTGTCTTTCAGCGTGTACGCCAAAGTTGAAGCAAAAACGGTCACAAGCATAGCCCACGTGTTGTGAGCAGCATTAGAAAAGCATTTTTTTAATGAAAAACGTTCTTGAGCTGATTGAGCAGGCGAAGGTGAAGATGATCCCTCCGGAATGACTGAAGCATTTACAGAACCTGCCGAAGCACTTTCTGACTTTGCTCGCACAGATCGCCATAAAAGAATCGCGCCCACAGCACCCACGCCAACGATGCCGGCTTGAATGTATTTTTGCTTTTCAAAACGATCTGCTCGAGCCTTAATTGCAGCTGCCATAACTCTCCCATTAACTTTTTTGGGCGCTATGTGCGCAACGGGCGAGCCAAGCTCTTCAAGCTGAGGGACCGAAAGAGCCAAGCCACACGAGAGCAAAAGAAACGCAAAAAATGAATGTTTAAGAGTAGCCATAGACAGCCTTCTTAACTTCAAAAACTTCTTAACGTTTTCTTAAGCTAGAACCATATCCATAGGGATCTGAATCTGTTGTTGCAGGGGTAGATTTTTCTGAATCCACATTAATCATGTCTTGAAGTGCGCCAAGCTGCGAGGTCAACCATGAGCAACATGCCATAAGATCGCCATTAAGCTTTTGCGTGAGAACAGGTTGATTATCTTTTTCATACGAACTTCTAATCATCTTGCCCACATCATCGAGCGTGTTGAGAATATCACTCAAGATCTCGCGCTGATCTACATAATTATCGCCCATGTCATGCATAATTCCGTTAATTTGGTTGCTCATTTGGCGAACAAACGATTCGGAAATACTTACGTAACGAGGAGCCTTTTTCATAAACATTGCAAGCTCATCTAAATTTTCTTCTGCACGAACAACAACAACCGGATTTTCGCTACCTTCGGCAGAACCCTCTGCAGAAACCTTAGGAGTTTGCTTGGTTGGGCGGTTTGCCGCACGTTGCGCATACATGTCTGTTACGCCCTGGTCTGTCACCTGGGCTTTACCCAGTTTTTCCATAATCGCTGCATAATTTTTTACAACAACCGACCACGATGCGACCGTTTGAGCAGGAAGTGGTGATGCCAAGCCCAACATAACTCCAACTTTACGTAAAGAACGAAACGCTTTTTTGATGGCAACATCAAATACTTGGCGAAGATTAGAATCAACTGATTTTTGCAAAGGATCGGCTACAAAACTTAAAATCGCTAACGCTATTTTGTTAGGAATGCCTTTAACAGCTCCCCCTCTATACCTTGGAAGCAATGTTTGTAAAAACACATTAGACGACCTAAGACCATCTAATGAATCGCGAAGAGAGTTTGCCTCTGTGGTAAAAAAATTATCTATTTCTTGCTTAATAGTTTGATCTGATGGCGAGCGAGTCCCTATTTTTGTTTTTACCGTGTCGATGTAAAAAGATAACTCTGGATACTGGGTAAAATCTAATTCATCATATCCAACAGCGGTCACTACAGGAGCAGCATCACCATCTGCGCCAGCATCATCATCTACGCCAGTAGCTCTAGCTACAGGAGCTGCTGGAGCGACAGTTTTATGCAAAGTATCATAAAAAGGCTTCCAGTCAGATTGACACGCATTTTTTTTATCGGCCCATCGCTCTTGCACTAATTGCAAAGCACGCAATGTTTTCTGCGCCATTTTTATATCGTCGTTCTTAATTTGTTGGTCAACCTGCCGAGCCCTATAATCGGTGCTGTGGTAGTCATCATGAACGGAAACATACCGACCTGATTGTTCATCCCACACTTGGCGTGCAGAACAGCTGTGCGCAACAGCAAAAATGCTCAAAAAAACTATTAAAAAGGATGTAGATCGCTTAAAAGATCTATCTAAAAAACTCATTAAAACCCCTCAGGATATGGTTTGGCAAAATAAAAAGTGATCCTTACCAACGTACAAAACGGGGCTGTTTTTTCAAAAGCCCCGTACGGATCCATAAAAATATGTGCTTTTTAGGTTTTTTTAAGGGTCAACGCTGCGGCTTCGTCTAGAACATGCTTAAGATAGCCCGATGTGTAGCCCACACC
>JBEITS010000049.1:0-7204 GCA_040374805.1 Campylobacterota bacterium
ATGCGAGCTTTCTGGTATATTCACCGAAACGTGCGAATTTGCTGGGTCGCTAGTCGCGACTACCACTCCTGAGCCTGCGCCTAAAGATGCAGATGTACTTTCATATGGTGGCGCCCATAAGGTTGTGCTGGGCCCTACAAAAAATGAACAGAGAAGCAGAACATATTTTAGTTGCATGTTCATTGTTTTTATCCCTTATTTGTGCGTTTTGCGATGCGTGCGTCTAGCGTTGTTTTCTTTGTTACTTTGTCGCGTTTTGCAATCGTTTTTGAGTTGTTGGCGGCAAGATTGTTGCGCCGTCTTACAAGGTCTGCATGCAAAATAGCAAGTGAGCCGTGGTGGTCGTCATCTGCTGCTCGATAAGCATTCGCAATGGTTGCAATGTTCGCATCAAGAGCCTTTAATTCACTGTTGGCGCTTGTTCTGTGCGCATTAAGTTGCTTGTCGCTTTTTGTCCAAAGAATTTTTGTTTTTGCCTTGGCGCGTGCTGCAGACCGTGCAACTGCGTCCTCATACGCCTTGCGAGCGCCTTGAATTGATTTGTCTAGCTTTCCGTCTGTATCGCCCAAAGCTTTTTTGGCAAGGGAAATGCTGTCTCTGCCAAAGAGTTTTTTAATCTTGTTCCACGTTGTGTTTTGAACCTCGGGGATAAGAGAATTATATCGTTGCGCGTTGAGTTCTGCTTCGAGAATTTTTCTTGGTCGAGGCGCAGCTTTTTGGGTTGCAAGAGCAATTGTTGAGGCCTGCACAGCGGGAGCAGAAGCTTCTGGGGCTGCGACTGCACTTACTGGTTTGCGTGGCGCAGGGGCGGGTGTAGGCTCTGGATCGCCTGCTGGAGCTTGCGTAGGGGTTGGATCGGGCACTGGGGCAGAAGTTTGCGCTGGCTCAGGTGTTGTAGCTGGAGCAGGTGTTGGCGCAGCAACGGCAGAAAAAACAGCCGTGGTGGGTGAGACCGCGAGGGTTGAGGTTGCGGGTTGAGGTTCTGTAGGGGAGCTGAGGCTGGCAGCGCTGGCTGCACGACTAATACTTGCAGTACGAGCAGCGCGGCTTAGAGTGGTTCCAGCTGAGGCATCATCGGCTGAAGGGCTTTGCGTGGGGGTGGTGGTTGGAGTTGGGCGAGTGCGTGATTGAGCTGTTTGTTCGAGAGGCTCTGCTTCGACTTTCCTTTGAAGTTCTGGTTTTTCAAGCGGTTGAGATAAGCTTTGACTGCCTCGACGCAACAAACGTAAAGGGTTTTCGACAAGCACGCTTGAAGTATCTGTTGTTGTGGCTCTTGATTTTGCCGCTGTAGTAGCTGCTGCTTCAGGAACTGCAGAAGTTTCTGCTGTGGTGGTGCTTGCTGTTGCGCGTTTTTGTGCCACCGCATCGAGGGCTTTTTGTAGATCTTGTGGATCTACGCTTGTTGCAGTTTTTTGAGTTTTAGCGCTTGCTGCAACGGGAGCTGAAGTATCTGTTGTTGTGGAGCTTCTTTCTTGTGTTGTTGCGGCTGGAACGGTTTGGCTGCGTAAAGGAAGATTCCTTACTTTCTCAAAGACTTCCGCGAAATCTGCTAATTCAGTGTCTGAGGAACTAAGGGCTGTAATATCCCTCTGCTTAAAAGCTTCTTGGTGCTTTTTCCAGTAATCGGCTTGCTCATTGGTAATCGTAGTATCCGCAGATATTCTTGATTTTGCATGTGATAAAAAATCCTGAAGTCCCTCAACATCTTTGACCATTGGAGCCCAGAGTTTTCCGGCGCTGCCTAAAAAAAGCGAGCAGAGTATTAAAAAATAACACGTTTGGGTGTTCATTGTTTTCATCCTTTTTTGCAAGACCGTAATTTTCTTTAATCCACTGTTTTTGCAACGCGCGTCCGACGTGTTGCGGGCTGTGGGGTGCGCAGCGGTTTTACAGTTTTTTGGGTGGGCTGGGCTTCTGTGCTGCTTGTTGAGTTTTCTGGCATTTGCCCGGCTGCTATTTCTTTATTGCGTCGTTGTTGGATGAGTGCTTGGCGTGCATTGCGTTGATCGTCTTCTGCAGATTGTTTTTCGCGTGCTTCTCGTTCAGCTGTTTCTTTATCGTCTCGTGGTTTTTGTGCGCCTGTGCTGCCCATAAGAGCTCCACTTCCACCGCCACCACCGCCGCCCATAGAGCCTGCTCTTTGTGGAGTTGCTGTGCGGGCAGCTGTAGCTGCTTCGGGTGTTGTTTCTTGTGCAGTACCTTGAGCTACCCTGATATCTCTGGGGCCTGTGGGGGTGTAAAAATAGGGGTTTGAGTACCATGCAGCAAGATCTTTGTTGGCAATGGTGGCTTCGCCTCCGTCGTTGCTTCCTTCAACTTGTTTGAATTGCACGGCAGGCTGCTCGGTTTGTTGAATAAAAGCAGCTTGTTGTGCAGCGGCAGTGCTTTTAAGTGTGGTTTGCGCAAATTGAACTTGTTTGCGTGGTGCAATAGTGAGGAGCGTAGGTTCTGGGGTTGCGCTTTCTGGTTGTGCGGGGGGAGCGATGTGCTCTTCGGCAACGGGCATGCGCATGGGTGGTTGCTGCATTCTGCGCAAAAAAGCTGCCGGTGCCCGTGCAACAAGAGTGCTTGTTGCTGCAAAAAGTATACAAAACATTACGTTTGCGACCATCAGCGCATCCTTTGTGCATGTGCGGGGTGTTGGATGATGCGTTGCCGTGCAAGAGGGGTTGTAAGACCCCTGCCTTGAATAACCTTGGGGTTTGGTAACAGTGTGGAGTGTAGAGCCGGGCGAGATGTAGGAACCGTCATAGCCTTAACGGTTTTAAGTGCGGCTGTTGAGGCGGCAGTTCGTCTTTTATAGAGTTCTTTTTCTTGCTCGGTCCAGGCAAGTTGGCGCGCAGCAGAGGCTGTTTTGATAGACTCTTGGCCGTTAGCTTTTGTGATAAGGCTTCCATACGGCAGAACTGCAATATCAACTGCAAAGGCCGTTGGGGGAGGTGTGAGGCCTGCTTTTCTGTAGGCTGCAGCTTTCGAAACATTGTGGGTCTGAAGGATTGCTAGATCTTGCTCTGATTCTGCCAAAAGTCTTTGGTATTCAGTTTTTTCTTGGTCGGACCATGTAAGCTGGCGGGCTTTGGATGCTATTTTAATAGATTCTTTACCATCTTTTGTGGTGATTCTGCTTCCAAATGGAACAACTTCGCTGTCTACGGCTGCTGTGCGAACGATGGGTGGAGGTGGGGTTTGGCCAAGCGGCATGTTGGGGTTGTGCTGCATGAGTGGGAGAGAAGATAGTGGATCTAAGCCCATGGCTTTGTCTTGAGCCATATCAAGTTTTTGTTGCGATAGTGCAACTTCGGCATCGTATTCAGCTTTGCGTTGCTTGCTCCAGAATAATTGGCGCACGGCAGAAGCTTTTTTAATGGTATCAACCCCATTTTTGGTAACAACTTTTCCAAAAATGCGTGTTTTGTTGTCGATCGTTCGCCCTGCGAGAACGGGGTTTCCAAATTGATCCAGTTGAGACGTTGCTAACTGAGAGTTAGCATTTCCTCTTCTTCTGCGGGCCATGAGCCCCAAGGCTCCAATTGTTCCAGCTGCGCCCGCTCCCCCAACACTTGTTCCAACAATTTCTCCTGTTCCCATTCCAGTTCCGCCAACGCTAGAAGAACCTGAGGAAGAGCCCCCCGCAGAAGGCTGCCCTGTGTTGATAACGATATTGGGTTGCCCTGCAGCTCCTGTGGGCGCCATAAGAGGTTGCCCATCGGGCCCTAAAAGAGGTAAGCCATCTGGGCCCAAGAGTGGTTGGCCCGCGGTTCCGGGTGGGTAGGTAACGTTTTGGCTGTTGTAATTGGATGTTGGTAAGAATTGACCTTGCGGTGCGGGGTACGAAGCGCTTCCCCCCCAGCCATCGTTTGTTGCGGAAAAACCTGGCAAGCCTTGCGAAGATGCGTATTGAGCCGCTTCTTCGGGCGACATGGCTCCGGAGGAATACGATTGTGCGGGTGCTCCAATACTGTTTGGGTTGATGGCAGCAAGCCCACTTGCTCCACCGCCGCTAAAATCGCTGGAAAATCCGCCTCCCATAGAGGCAGAGCCGCCCATCATGCTAGAAGCACTGCCAGTTGCAACAGAGCGCAGCATAGAAAGCCCCGCAGCGTGTAGTGAGAAGGCAAAGCATGTGCAGAGAAACGATATGAAAATCAGCTTTTTCATACACAGGCAACCACGATAACGGGATTAAGTGGACTGTAATGAGTGTAGGTAGAAAGATATTTTTGGGGCAACAATCTGGTTTTGCGCCCCATGCATGCATATGCACAAAATGTATTAGAGCGCGAGAAGTGCGCGTATTATTGGGTAAATTTTATCGGCGATGGCCTTCAGCGCTGGTGGCTGAAGTTGCGGTTATGCTCGAGCCTGTTCCTGCGCCTGCGCCGCAAACCTCGCTTCGCATTTTTTCATATTCTTCATCTAATGCAAGGTCTTCGCTGAGCTTTTTAAATGCTCGTTTTGCTCTTTTGATACGACTTTTTATGTCCATGTATTGCTCTACAAGCCTTGGGTTGATGCTTCTGAAATCAGGATTTGTAGGATTGAGTAAAATTTGATCTTGGATGGCTTTTCGATCGCAATTTTCAGCTGTTATGCGCTTTCGCTCATCAGGGGCAATGGCGTCATCAAGGGTTTTTTGCTCAAAAAAGCGAATTAATGCTTTTTGTGCATACCGTAATTTTCTAGAGGCTTGGTGCGGGTTGGTCCATGATTTTTTGATTAATGCGAGTTGCGTGCAATAGTTTTCTTGTGCCGCTCTAAACGCAGTTTCTTTTTCGGTGTACGTTTTAAGATCTGTTGCGTTAATTCCGCTGTAATCAGGCCGAGAGGGGTTTGCTTCGATACGTTCTCGTATAATTTTATAGACATCTCTCTTTTTAAACGCGCGGCTTTCTTTTCCCGCTGCAATAAGAGCTTCATGGCTTTTTATAAGTTTTTCATCGTCAAAAAAAGTTGGAGGCTGAAAGTGTTCAATAGCATTTCGCCGAGAGCGTTGAATTCTTCTTTTTCTGCAGGATGCAAGCCTTTTTTCAATAGCAGCGGCTTCTTCTGCGGTGGCAGTTTCCTCTGCTTCAGCGGCGGCTTTTGCTTCAACTACAGGATTTATGGTGATTCTTGCGTCAATATCGTCAAAAGGACGGTCGGGTTTGATCCAGCCGCTAAAAAGACGTCCAAAAAGACCTCTAACGGCAGCAAGAGGTGCTGGTGTGGTGTTTAAGACTATAAAAAAAAGAGCTAGAAAAACTTTTTGCGGGCGCATTGCCATAGAAATCTACTTAAAATTTTAAGGATAGAGAACGCATAATCAAAAATAGGCGGCAGCATTGTTTTTGTAAAAAAGCTTTTTAAAACCGTCTCTTTTGCTTAAAAATGCTGGGGGTAAGAGCTTGCGCCGGTTCATCTTGTGAAAAAAGAACCGGCGGCTGTTTGGTTTTGGTTAGATTTCCAGATTTTGGCTTTTCATGGTCATGGTGATGTGTGAATCGAGCGGTGGTGCTTTGATGTGCAACTTTGTTTCATCAAGGCTCGACCAGAAAGGGCTCAGCTTATACGCATTTGCTTGGGCTGTAAGAAGTGAAGAAAGCTCAGGAATATGGTCTTCTTCATCTATTTTCATGTCTTTAGCATTTTGTAGGAGCTCTTTAGCGCGCGTTACTTTCTTTCTGTCTTCTTGCTGAGTGTAAAGAAATGCCAAAAAGTTTGTGATTAAGGCATTTTTTTGGTCAATCGAATGAGCTTTAGAAATCTCTGCAACGGCTTGTTTAATATTGCCTTGTTTCCAATGTAAAAAGCCGAGGTTGTACATAGCCTTAAGCCCCATAGCGCGATCATCCTTGCTGAGTGAGCGGAGGAAGTATTTATACGATCTTTCTGCAGCTTTATAGTCACCCGTCATGGCATACAAATCACCCAAGAAGGAGTTAACTTCTTTTTGAGCGCGAGATGTTCCTTGGAGCGACTGAAGGAGCCCAATGGCATCTGAAGCGGCAAGAGTGTTGTTTGAGGTCAGCATGCTGAGAATAGAAAAGGCTTTAAGGTCTTTTCCGTGCGTAATCCAGTGTTTAAGGTGGTTAAGTGCCTCTGTTTTGCGATCGGCGTTGAGTAAAATTTCAAGCCGGAGCAGGCGAGCGCGTGCAAATTCGGGGTTGAGCTTTATTGCTTGGTCAACGTGCGCAAGCGCGCGATCGTAGCGCTTGAGCTTCCATTGAATAAGTCCTAGATCATAAAAATGGTCGGCCGTTTTCTCGTGCAGTTCGGCGAGTGTTTTGTAGGCTTGGTCGAGCTGGCCTGTTTCAAAAAGCAGCGAAACAAGGCGCTTTGTAAGTGCTGCATCGGGCTCGATTTCTATAATTTTGCGTAAAACAAGTATTAATTCTGGTTTTTTGTCTTGCTGCTCGAGCACAAGCGCTTTAAGTTTGAGTGCGCGTTCAAAGTGTGGGTTGAGTTCCAAGCCTTTTTCGAGCTGGGCGAGCGCTGTTTCGAACTGAGGTTGCTTGGTGTTTAAATGGATTGTTGCCTTTAAAAAATAGAAAAGAGCGTGTTTTGCCCGTGGTGGGGTGTTGGCTAAAAATACATCAATTTCTTTTAATGCATCTGAATGTTTTTGGTTTTGAATATAAAAAACAGCTAAAGCATAGGTTGCTTGTTCTTTGTCCCATGTTTGCTTGGCGCATCTGCTGGCCTCGAGAAACATTTTTTCGGCTTCATCGTTCCGCTTGAGCGAGCTGAGGGCTCGAGCTGCGGTAAAATTGATCTCCCAATTGTCTTTGCCAAAGCGTTCCCGGTGTTTTTCTGCAATTGCGGCCACTTGTTCAAACTGGTTGGTAGAGAAAAGGTGTGTGAGCATGGTGGCACTGCTAAAATTGGGGTTAATTTTGGTTATTTTTTTTAGAATGCGTGAACAATGCTCGTGATTGCCTAGCGCGGCATGCCGGTTGAAACCTAAAATGTGGGCGTATCCCAGGGCCTTTTGATTATGCTGGTTGATGGTCAGAGTTCCTATAGAAACGTGCTCCTTGGCAGTTTTTTTGGATGCTTTTGCAGGTCCAGTGCCCGAGTGTTTTGTTTTTCTAGACGTTTTTTTGTCTTTTGTAGAAGGACTTTTTTTAGTTGATGGGCTTTTGTGTTCTGGAGTTGTTGGGGCCAAGGGCATGCCAGGTTGTTTTTCTTTAGAATGCTCAGATTTTGAGCTTTCTTTGGGGATGGC
>JBEITS010000087.1:0-4390 GCA_040374805.1 Campylobacterota bacterium
CACGCCGCATTCTTGAGGTCGGAACCTACACCGGCTATTCCGCCCTGTGTATGGCCGAAGGACTTGCGCCCGAAGGCCTTTTGGTAACCATGCTCACAAGGGCAAGCACCGAATCTTGACTCCTATGAAAGCCTGTTGCAATAGGAGCACCAAGCACCCCGCCCGACATGTAACAAATACCTGTTGCCTCACGCAGCTTAAAGATGCGTGATGTTCCGCCGCTCAGGAAAATTGCGCTCAAAATATCAATTGCAACGCGCTCAACACTCAGCTCACTTGCTGGCAACTTCGATTCACGCACATACAGCAAATACACTTGGTCGCGATTCATCGCAACATCAAAACTAGGGACATACTGAGCAACCACCGCATCGCCAAGCTTTTCTGCAGGCAATGCCTTAAGATCACTCATGCATTCTTTTGCAAGTTTAAAAACCTCTTGGCTCTCTACGTTGCCCGCAACAGAAAGCACCCGAACCGCAGGGTTCATAAATTTCTTATACAAATCAGGCAGCTCACTGAACGTAAATTCATGTAAAGCTTTAATCACTTCTTCCAACGTATATCCGTACCCTGTTCCCTTGTATTTGCGCGATGTTTGCTCAAATTCGGCAACCATCTGTGGATGATCGTAGAAAGATTTATATTGTTGAATCGTCTGAAGCTTAACTTTTTCAAACGCCTGCTCTGCAACACCATTAGATCCAAAAATTTTACTCAAGAATCGTTGGCCTTTTACAAAATCGGGATTACGCAAAATATCAAAGATTTTTCTAAACACATCTTTAAAATCTTGGCGTAAACAGACAGCAAAACCGGCTCCAACGCTTTGCTGAACACCCCGGTCATTAAACCAGTCAATTATCTGCTGCTTTGTAAACCCGGCTGCACCCTCTATAAAGAGCTGTGACATAACGCCAACTTTAATGGCCTGAATTTTGTCCATGCCCACAGAATTTATATTGCCCAATAAAAACGCACATAAATTAGTGTCTGCTTCTTGTGTAACAATGATTTTAAATCCATTATCAAGCTCAAATCGCTGTGTAGCGCGTGGAATTGGAACAGCAATCGGCTTGGCCATAGAATATTGCTCGGGAAGAACAATATCTGTAGGGATAGGAGTTGTGCGCACATGGTTTGCAAGAATCTGCTGCTCAAGCTCTTGGTCTTTTTGTTGGTCGGCGAGCCATACAGTTTTTTGTTCTTCGTTCATGGGAACAGAATCGAGCCGAATCATTATCTTGGGTGTAATGTACTGCTCCACAAGCGCTCGAACTTTTTCAGGAGTTACAGCCGCTAAGCGCTCACCAATCGTAAACGCAGCGTCAATAGAACCTGTTTTAACATATCGAACCAAAAGCTCGTACCCCAGCAACGCTTGCGTAGGATTTTCCAGCGCCATTTCGTGACGAACCAACGTCGATTTAATCAGCCGAGAAAGTTCCGCTGCGTCAACAGGTTTTTCAGCCAACGTTTCAATTTCATCAACAACAGCTCGCACGCAATCATCGGCTCTTCCTTCACGAGGCTGGTAAGAAACAAGCAAGAACGCTTCATTGCCAAGACGATAAATTCCACATCCTACATTATCGGCAGATTGATCTGTATCAACAAGCCGCTTGTACAAACGCGATTGAGGTCCTTCGCCCATAATTTGTGCGGTCATCTGAGCTACATCTACGCGCTCGTCAAATGCCGCAGGAAGTGGCCATGCCAAGAATGTATTGGGCTTAAGCCAGTGTTTAGGAAAAGTAAGATGAAAACCCGTTTTCTTGGGATATTCTTTGGTAAAAACAGGTGAAAATGTTTTGCCGGAAGCAGGAATCTGCGCAAAATTTCGTTCAACTTCTGCAACCACATCTTCAACCACAACATCGCCCACAACAAATAAGGTTGCGCGTTCGGGCACATAATATTTGTTGTAAAACGCCTTAAGCCGATCGGCAGTCATGGCGGCTAAATCTTTTTTATAGCCAATAAGAGGAACATAATATGGATGATCTTTGGGAAGAGCATTTTCAAATAATGCTTCATAGAGCGTAACAGCAGGATTATCGTTACGCATTCTCAACTCTTGGATAACCGCCTTAACTTCCGAAGCAAGATGCTCGGAGCTCAAAAGTACGTTTTCCATGCAATCGGCAAGAACACTCACAAAAGGCTTCCAGTTGTTGCTATCAACTTCAAAAAAATACGACGTCATATCATTTGCAGTAAATGCATTCATGTTGGCGCCATAGCGAGCCGCGATTTTCCAAATTGCTCCTTCTTGCAAACGAGGAGTTCCTTTAAAAATCATGTGCTCCAAAAGATGTGCAAGGCCTTTTTCTTCATCAGCTTCAGACGATGCACCAACATCGTACACCATTTGAACGAGCACGCGCGGGCGAGCGTGAGTAGGAACAACAACAAGCCGCATCCCATTAGAAAGCGTCAGCTCGTGAATTGTGCCCGAGCCAAATTTTTTTATGTTCATAACGTTCCTTTTCTGTGCAACACGCCAAAAACTACTTACTGATTAAAGAAAAAAACTCGTATTCACAGACGAATTATTCAACCAGAATAATCACCTGAGCACAAGCTAGGCCGCTGCCCGACAAAAGACAATTGTTTATTTGACGCATTTTAAATAAAATGAGCGTAATTCCACCAAATAGCCCCCCTGAAAGGGATTTTCCTGTGGCAAAAAACTTTGTCCGTTCTGTATGTCTTGCAAGCGTACTCTCTTTTTCCTGCATGGCAACAGCCCCCCGCCCTACACAACTTCCTTTTAAAGAAACAGTTGAGCGCGTGGCAAAAACCCTTTCACTCAGACAAGCTATTCATGCAGCTACAACCCTGCATCCCGCTATAAAAAGTGCTAACATCTCGGTAGATATCAGTGAAATTTCAGAAAAAGCTGCCTGGTCGGGCTTTTTGCCTACCGTAGGAATCACAGCTAATGTTTACGGCGATAAAACAAGTGGAACATCACAATTTGATACCGCAATCACCGGCAATCAATACCTTATTGGCTTTGCAGGCCCTCGCCAAAAAGCTGCGCAAGCAAACATTGATACAAAAATCGCAGCACTCTCTAAAGACGTAACCGTTCAGCAACGACGCGCTATGGCCGAAGATGTCTTTTTGCAAACGTGGCTCAAGCAAGAAGAACATACACTTTGGGAAAAACAATTTGCGGCAAGCAGCGAAGCTCTCAAACTCAAAAAACGCCTCCACGACACAGGCCTGCTGACAGATGCAGACTACGAAAGCGCCATCTCGCAAACAGCAGACATTGAAACGTCTTTGGCGAGCAATAAAGATGAGCTTCAAGCACTTATCAGCGAACTAGAAGACATAACGGGCTACACACTTTCTGACGATAACGGCGTGTTTTGCAAACTCAACTGGCAACCTGAAGTTGATATTCCCCTGCAACCACTTTCTTTCTATATTTCAACAGCACTCGAGCAGCGCCTGGAACTAGAACTCAACAAAGCCGCTCGTGAGCGCGCACTTGCCGACGAAAAATTTGCCGCCGGTAAAATTTTGCCCACGTTAAGCGCAACAGGACAATACACATTTGGCTATGCACCCGGAAGCACCCCAACCGACCCCACTCTTGCCGCCGAAGGAAGCACCAAAAATTCTTTTTTTGCGGGCTTACAAGCGTCATGGAATATTTTAGATGCCTCTCAAAGCAAACTAGAAGCCGAAGCCGCCCGCGCACGAGCGCTTAAAAGCAGCACAGATCGCGAGATCTCTAAGAAAAAAATAACCAAAGAAGTTAAAAAAATTCACAGCGATCTAAAAATAGCTCAAAAAAGGACCCGTGCGCTCGAAGCGCAACTGCGCGCAAGCCAAGAAGGCCTTAAACTCTCACAAGCCCTGAATTTAACAGGAATGAACACCGAAGCCGATCTTTGCGCAGCAGATGCATCGAGCTATAAAACACAATTCTCGTGCCTCAGCCAGGTTGTAAATTTTCAACGTTCTTATTTTGCGCTCAACGCCGCATGCGGCTACGGGCTTGATACCGTAACAACCTAACTATGCAAAAAGGGCCCGGATTTCTCCAGGCCCTTTTAATTAACTATTTTAAAATCAGTTTTTTAAAATCCCACCAAACTCAACGTCCTACTCAACAAGCTCTTTGAAACAGCTGGAGCTGATGGAGCTGATGGATTAGGTGTTGAGGCCCCACCTGCAGGAGCAGATGATGAGGATGGCACCAATGGTCCCATCAAAACTGGCGTTCCAACATGAACAGTCCCCGTAGGAAGGCCATTCCATGCGTGTGAAATCCAACGCAGAGGGTGCTTTCTAAATGCTGGAGACAAATGTTCTTTGTATTCGCTGAAAGCCGCCTTTGAAGCCTTTTCTGCCGCTCTAGATTTTTTCAATA
>JBEITS010000065.1:0-5800 GCA_040374805.1 Campylobacterota bacterium
AACTAAAACAGATGTTTTTTGAGTTTCATCACTATTTTTTAATGATGTGTCTTTGAAATTTTGGGTGCCAACAACGGCGTTTTCTATTGTTTTAAGGCTCGATTCAATGTGCGTCATCAGTTGGACAAGAGATGGACTAGTCTGTGGTTGTGCAGGAACCGGCTTTGCATCTAGTGCACCATCTAAATCAGGTTTTTCTGGCTTAGACTGAGTACTTACGACAATGGTAAGCAAAGACTCTGGCTTTGCTTCATGATCGCTATGACCCACATGTGGCCATAGAAAAAAAATTACTGCTACGACCCACATGTATCGAGCAATATTTTTTTTCACGCTAGGCCTTCCGCGTCTCTATGTTTTGAGCAATACTGACCAGTAACTTAACGCTACCCCCCTTGTCGAGTAAATGGTTGTGGGCAAAAACAACGTTTTAACAGGAACTCTTTTTATTGTTGCCGCACCCACGGGGGCAGGCAAAACAACGCTTGTAAACTTGCTTACACAGCGAAATCCTGACATTAAAAAGGTTATTACCTACACAACCCGCGCACCCCGCAAGGGTGAAGTTCATGGCGTTGATTACCATTTTGTAACCAACAAAGAATTTTTAGATCTTAAAGATGCTAACTTTTTCTTAGAAACTACCGTTTACGACCAATGCTGGTACGGCTCGCCCAGCGACATTGTGGTTGACGTTAAAAACGGCGCAAAATACATAATCATTACCGATTGGCCCGGCGCTCAGACAATTTCTGGCGAGCTTTCAAAAAATCACCCTGAAGCCTTTTTTAAAGCTCTTTGGATAACAGTTCCCTCAGAAGAAATTCTCCGCCAACGACTTATCGATCGCTGTAAAAACGATGTAGCGCTTCTAGAACGCAGACTTGCGCTCTTTAAACAAGAATTAGACCGTGAAAATGAAATACGTTTCTTCAAGCATCATATTGTGAATGATGACTTAGAAGAAACGTACCAGAATTTGTTGAAGGTTATGGAGATCAGCTAAAAAAGTAAATTAAGCTATTTTTAGCTAACTACCTGTAACAGGAAGAGTAACAACTTCTCCATCAGGAACAACCCGTGCCTCTAACCCTAAAAAAGATGCTAGCGTTCCGTTAATACTACTCTCGACAACTTCTTTGTTAGTTGCGTCCAAAAGATCCATTGTAGGCGTGGTAATAGTAGAATTTTCCTCACACCAGCAACGAATCGGAAAGTAATACGCTTTAAGATATGTAAATAAAAACTCTACCAACACACCTTGCTTAAAAAGATTATCTGCTCTAAAAGGAACACCTTCTGCATTCCATTGAAATAAAAGGGTTTTTATAAAGCAAAGCACCACATTTTTTAAGAGGCTAGCAGATTCCAAAGCTGGAAACCTAACCTCATCAGCTGAATCAATCATATAGAAACTCGGATCTTGCTCAGCAAGTTGAGTAGTAATTTCAGAATATAAGGCGGGCAGGATACTTGTAATAAAGTCAGGATCTATATATAAAACTCGCGTTGAAGCCTCGACTTGAGCAACCCCATCTTCCATACAAATCAAAGAAGAGTTTTCAAGTGGGGCTACAAAAAACTTTGCTAAACCCATATTTTGCGCTGATCCAATTCCTTCTTTCTTAAAATATCCCAGACTCACTCCTTCATAAATTTTTCTTAGCGTTGGTATAACATCCGAATGGCTCGCTTGCTCCACGGTCCATTCTTCCAGCGCCGTTGCAACACTCGCAGCAGCAAGAGCTCTTATTTCTTCGTCCGAAGGAATTGACGAATAGAGTTGGCTGGTTGAGCTAAACATGCCTGCAGCAAATAACCATAATCTAAGCTGTTTATTAAAAATCATGGGCACATCTCCTATAAAAAAACTCACCAACTTTATTAGTTTTTTATTCGCATTGTAGCCTGCTCGTCCCAATAAAAAAGAGACAACCCTGCAAAAACACATGCCAGCGCAAGTGCGTACATCCACGAGAGCGGTTCATTCATAAAAAAGTAGCTGTACATGAGCCCAAAAAGCGGGCACATGAAGCCAGAAAATGATAAAAAGGTCATTGAATATCGTCGCAAGAGAAAACCATACATGGTGTAGCCAAAAACATTTGAGATCAAAATAAGCGCACTCATGCACATCAACATCGCTGACCACGAACTTACGTTGGGAATGAAGGTTGCTTGCGATGTGTACGAAATAACACCATGCGCAAGCGCGCACATAGCGCCGCCAATAAGCGTCATCAGTCCATTAATCAAAAGAAGTGGATAGCCGCGCACCATAAGTCTTTTAATAATAAACCAAGCGTAGGCCGCAGAGCCAACCGAAACAAGCAAGGCAAGATCATAAACATTTGTAGGAAGAACATTTGTTGATGCAGTATTAACCGCCGGGAGAGCTAAGGGAAGCATTCCTAAAAAACCAATACTTAAGCCAAGAAGCTTGCGCCAGGAAATCTGTTCGACCCCAAATGAATAGGCGAGTAATGCTGTCATAAAAGGCGAAAGCGAATAAAAAATATTAACTTTAATAGATGAGACGTATTGCAATGACCAAAACTCAGCCCCAAATGCCACAAAAATTGCAAAAAAACCTGCTAAAAAAATATCTCTAACATCTTTGCGAGTAATTTCTGGGCCTGTCTGGTTAAACGCAAGCGCAGCTGTTGTCATGCCAACGCCGGCCACGCACATCCGAAGTGCAATAAAAAATAAGGGCGATGCCACATATCCCATGGCGATTTTTGCCAATGAAAATGTAGCAGCAAACGCTGCGTACATCACAACAACTAAGATCATGTTTTAATTCTCTTTCAACCTAAATTCTTTGGTCATCAACAATGAAAATTCGCTCGATAGAATTCGCCTTACCCGTCATGCGGTCAATATCAACAACCACTCCATTAAGTTGGTACGGAGGGTTAAGATCTACAGCAAAGGTTGCAGGTAATTGCGTAAGGTAACGGCTAATAATGGTTTTGGCTTCAACACCAAGGCACGAGTTACGTGCGCCCGCAGAACCCACATCGGTGATATAAGCCGTTCCAGCAGGTAAAACGCGTTCATCGGCTGTTTGCACGTGCGAATGCGTACCCACAACCGCCGAAACCTTACCATCAAGGTAGAATCCCATCGCAGTTTTTTCTGACGTTGCCTCAGCATGAAAATCTACAAAAATAATGTTGCTCTTCATGCGCACCCCAGCAATAATTTCATCCACTTTTTTAAACGGACAATTAAGGGTTTCGCGAAAAAATGTTCTGCCCATGGCATTGATAACCGTTACCATGGTTCCTTTAATTTCAACCGTCACAAAACCCTTACCTGGTGCACCATCGGGGAAGTTTGCTGGCCTAATAAGGTTAGGGTGTTCGTTAATGTAGGGATAAATTTCTTTAAGTGCCCAAATGTGATTGCCTGTAGTGATAACTTTTGCACCTAATTTGAAAAGTGCATCAGCATCTTTGGGGTGAATGCCGCGCCCTTTTGCGGCAATGTTTTCGCCGTTAATAATAACAGCATCAATCGAATGTTTTTCAACCAACGAAGGCAACCATCGCGCAGCTAAAGCCATTCCAACAGCGCCAACAAGATCACCTAAAAATAAAATTCGTAAACCGGCCATCGCGCGCCTCATTAAAAATGAAACCTGGAGGGGCACTTTGCATACCCCTCCAGGTTTTTAAAATTGTATATTATTTAGCGTACTCGATTGCGCGTTTTTCGCGAATGACGATTACCTTAATTTGACCTGGAAAATCCAATTGCTCTTCTACTTTAAGAGCAATATCACGCGCCAGAACCATAGCATCTTCATCATTCATGGTGTCTTCATTCACAATAATGCGAATTTCGCGCCCTGCCTGAAGTGCGTAAGCTTTTTTAACGCCATCAAAACCAGCTGCAATATTTTCTAAGTCTTCTAAGCGCTTTACGTAGCTGCCAAGTTTCTCTTTGCGTGCTCCTGGACGCGCAGCAGAAATTGCATCGGCAAGGTGTGTAATCATTGCGTAGGGAGAAATAGGAGCAACTTCTTCGTGGTGAGCTGCAATTGCATTAACAACAATGGGGTCTTCGCCACACTTTTTAGCAAGTTCGCCACCAATAATTGCGTGAGGGCCTTCAACGTCTGCAGAAAGCGCTTTACCAATATCGTGCAACAAGCCACAACGAGCGGCCAAATTACCATCGAGCCCCAGTTCTTCAGCAATCATACGTGCAAAGTAGGCAACTTCTTTGGAGTGCTCTAAGTTATTTTGTGTGTAACTTGTTCTGAAGTGAAGCTTGCCAAGCAGCGAAACGAGTTCACGGTGCATTCCAACGCAGTTAAATTCAAGAACCGTTTTGTGGCCCATTTCGTCGGTAATTTGGTCAACTTCTTGCTGACATTTTTCAACAACTTCTTCAATACGCGCAGGGTTAATTCGACCATCTTGAATCAACTTCAAAAGAGCTCTACGAGCAACTTCACGACGAATTGGGTTAAAGCCTGAAATAGAAATAATTTCTGGCGATTCACCAATCACAAATTCCATGCCGGTTGCCATTTCAAGAGACTTAATATTTCGTCCCTCTTTGCCTATAATTCGGCCTTTCATTTCTTCTGACGGAAGCTGAATAACGCTTGAGGTATGATAGGTCACTTGCTCTGGCAAGCAACGCTGCATAGCTGTTGAAAGAATTTTAATTGCACGTTCTTCTGCAACAGCAACAGTTTCATCTCGTGTTTTAACGATCCATTTTGCCGATTCGTGTTTAACTTCATTCTGAAGCGAATCAAACAAAGTTTTTCGCGCTTGTTCTCTATTCATGCCACTGACATGCTCAAGCTTCATCACAAGTGTATCGTAAAGTTTTTTTACCTTGCCTTCATTAAGAAGCAGCTCATCAATTTTTTTTGCAGCTTCACGCTCACGTGCCTGAACGTCACGGCGCATGCTTTCGATATCGCTTTCTTTTTGATCAACAAGCTCAGAACGTTTTTGAACGCGCTCTTCAATTTTTCGCAACTCAAATCGAACACGTTTTTGTTCTTCTTCAAGCTCATTTCTTTTTTTATTTATTTTGTTAAAAGCATCTTGCTGTTCAAACTCTATTTTAGCCTGAATTTCTCGCGCTTTATGCTCAGCTGATTGCTCAAGGCGTTTAAGTGATCTTCGTTTAACAACTAAATATAGAATAAAAGGCACTGCGGCCAAGGCGAGCCCCGCAAGGAAGCTCAATAGGAGCATGTCAATCATTGTAATTCTCTCTCTAAAACAACATGTATTTCTAAAACAACAATCGTGCATGCATCGTGCAAAATGCAAAGCATCTCAATCTTATACATGAAAGCGTCGAAAGAGTCAGCAAAAAAGACCGTTTTAAGCCGAACAAGGCTTGCCCAAACAAAAACTCCCGTAAAAACATGCTCTTTTTATCCCAGAGCCCTCTGGCCATAAAGCGAATTTCAGACTGAAACCCACATTGGAGCTTTTTGCACTATTTTTACATCTTTTTTATTGTATTTACAGCAATCACTAATCCATTTAAATATCTTCATAATCGAAGAAATACTATAAAAATCAGTTAAAGGTTGTTGTATGTTTAAAAAACTTATTTTCCCATTAGTTGTTGCATTTCTTTTTATTGGCAATGCTTCTTGCGTAGAAGTACCTGTATTCGTAAAAAATATGAGGACAAGCGCAGTAAAACAAGTCTTATTCGATACTGAACGCGATAGTCTTGAGTCGATGAAAGAAAAAATAGCTACAGAGTTGGGTATAACTCAAGACGGAATTAAAAGATTGATAATTCGGGGCGA
>JBEITS010000114.1:0-2763 GCA_040374805.1 Campylobacterota bacterium
CCCGATGGCCATATCCTCTTTCATTTGGATTGGGAGGGGTATATGAGTTACCGTTGTCATCTAATGCTTCAGCTTCTTCGTGGAGTATGTTCTTTAAGTTTGGAGTGAACTTTTAAGAAGTAGGCTTGCGTGCTTTTACGCACGTTTGTGAATATGCAAAATTGCGGCTCGCGCGCAGGAGGGGTAGCGCGCGAGCCGCAATTTTTATTGATCTTGGTATTGGTATTCTTCTGGGGTGGCAGGCATTTCATCTACGGGCATTTGATTAGTTTCTAGCGGTTGATCTGCATTTTCTATGACCACTGTGTCTGTCGTATCTGTGTTTTCTATTTGATCTGGCATTTGCATATCTGTTGCAGGAGCATCGTTTATTGGCTGAGCGTCTTCTGTTGTAATATCACTATTTTCTTGAGGTTCTAAAACAGTGTCATCAACCGTTGTGTTGCTGCGCACCCAATTTGCAAACGCGCTATCGTCACGGTTTCCAATAAGAACGCTGATGAGGTTGCCTTGGTAGAAGAAAAGATACTGCGGGGTTCCGTTTTTTGGGTCTACAGATTGGGTTGTTGTTCCATCGTTAAAATAGCTCCAAACCCATGCGTTTTTTGTTACATCAAGTCGAATAAAGGCGATTTTTGAAGGATCATTAGCTTCGCCAAAAGGTTGAGCGATGCTGCTGAGAACACCTTGTTCAACATCACGCATAATTCCACTATTAACGTCACCGCCCGCAACTTGGTTAGATGAATCGCGTTGTTCTTGCTGTGTAAGGGCTACAATTAAGTTGGTATGTGTTGTTTTAGCGTTTCTAAACGAGGTTGGGTCGAGCTGCACTTCGGCAAATGGATCTTCGCTAGAGCTTGGAGGCGGTGGGGGAGGAAGCGTCTGTGGGAGACTGGCTGTTTGCTCGCTTTCGCTTTGTGCAAGCGAGGGTTGTGTCATTGCGGGCATAGATGCTTCTACGGTTGCATCTTCTGGCTGAAGAGCATTGTCAGAAGACTCGAGCATCTGATCGTAGGGAAGAACCAGGCTGTTATCGTCTGCGCGAAGGTTACAAACTGCGGCAAAAAGTACAAACAGACTTGCGCCTGCAAAGAATCTAAGAAAATTCTTCATAATCGTATGCCTTCCGTCATAAAGGGTCTGGAATTGGTTTTGATTACATTTTTAATCATACCATTGTGAGGGGTTTTGTGGTCAATGGTTTTCTATTTGTAACGATATTGGCTGTTTGTACCGTGTTTGTTTGGGGTGCAATTTTTTCTGTAAAACAACTCCTTTAAAGTGGTGGATTGAGGTGTAAGCATGCAAAAATTTTGTTTTAGGGCCATACTTTCATGTAAGGTTCATTGTTTTAGAACAGATTTTTAATAAGGAAGGTGATTTTAAATGAATTCAAGATTGCTCAACCTTATAGCAATTATAAGTTTAATAATGGGTGGAGCTTCGCTTTTTGCAGTTCCTAGCAAAAGCGCCAAAATGTATCAGTTTGTAACATCTCTTAATCCGCAACATCATGCGGGCGCTTATTTTAAGAAGGCTCATGCTGCGTTCTCTCCGGCTCCGGTAAGAACAACAGATTCTTCTCCGTCGTTTGGGGCGCGCTGTTTAGCCATGTTTTTTGCGGTTTTATCGGCATTATTTGCAGGCATGTTGCTTATGCTTACACCCTATGGCTTGCTTGCGGTGGTTTTTTCGTTGGGTGTGTTGTATCACCATAGAAACAGGGCTCCGCATGTTCTTGTGGGTGATGGCTTGGTTTTTGTGGTGTCGTTTGTCCCTGTTTTTGCGGCAACGCATGCGTTTTTGCGAGAAATTGACGGTTTTTTAGAGAGTCCCGGCGCGCAATTTGTCTTTTCGATAGCATTTGTTGTGTTTGTGGCGTTGGCATCTTTTTCCCTTTTGGGGATAATTCAGTTGAGTTCGCCTCGTGTTGGCCCGGCTCCTGCAGAGTGCGAGCGTTCGTTGGGTGATTTCTTTGTTCTTATAGCAACAGGATCATTTTCTGCCCTTATGCTTGTTACCCAAAAACTAGCACCACTATTTGCAGCTGCGCGTCAGTTGAACGTAGAAGAAATGTGGAGCGTGCACCTTATGCTTGCGGTTTGCTCAGCCCTGGGCTTTGCCAGTATGATTTTTCTTTGTTGGGTTATTGTGAGTTTTTTCTTAAAAGATGAATACATCAATCTTTGGGTTTCAGATTCTCTCAGTCTTGTTGCGTGGTTTTCGCTTTATAAAAGTATGCTGGTGTTGCGGCCGCATATATTTTCGTGGCAATACAACCTGCTGCTCTCAATTGTTGCGTGCTGCGCAGGTGTTTATTATTGGATGAGTGTGCGCCTAGAAATTACCTATCAATATATCGATATGTATTCCAAAGCCGCACGGGCCGACACCTTTTTGCATATTTTTAGTGGCTGGCAGTTTTTTAGCGCCAGGATTTTGTTTAAGCGCTTTGTTGCCGTTATTGCATTTTTGGCAATGGGGTCGTTTATGGTTAAAACGTATCTTTTTTATCGAGGCATTACGTTGCGTGACGTAATTATTCAAAAACTTAAATCGCTTTAAGGTTGTTTTTGACACTTTGAGGGCATGTTTTTCAATAAGAAAACATGCCCTTTGTGTTTTTACCAAAAAAAAGGGTGTGCGAGGGCTAGGGTTGTTAAAGTTGCCGCATGGAGTAATCTGAGACGGTTATAGCAGTGCGTTTTTTAGGGTGCTTTGATGCGTCTTTCTCAAAAAATTGCCTGCGGATTTGGCAGC